>JAQTNW010000030.1 GCA_028713655.1 Candidatus Methylacidiphilales bacterium
GCGTGACGGAGTAGGTCATTGGCCTGGATGCGCTGGTTAGACATTTGTTTTTTCTGTTTTTAAAGTTGGGCGAAGCCAAAGCCACCAAATAAAGGATGCTGGCCAGCCCGCAAGCAGGATAAAAAGCAGGGTGACAAATATGCTCTTATTCCGTTTTTTTGCATCCCTGCACACCCAAACAAAAGAAAAGATAATGCCACCTATGAAGGCAATAAAGGCAGGCACAACCAAAATAGCAGGACCTTCCACCCTAAAACCGTTGGGCTGCCCGGATCCAAAATGGGCGGGGCTGAACAATAATTTAAATATTTCCTCGATCATATTTATCTATGTCTAACGTTAGTGATGACCGGCTGCCCCTTGCTTCTGGCGGGCGACGTGCCCCGCACGGCGCATGACAGAAGTAATCGCGCAGCGATTAGGGCAGTTACGGTCCATCACCTGGTTCGACATTTCTATTTTTTCTCGATAAAGCTCGCAGGCAGGATTAGGTTTGCTTTGGTGTTGCAGTCAAAAGATGGGATTATGTCCTTGCCTTCGCGTGAATAAATCTCAAACCAAGTGTAAAGTGGCCCTTTCTCGTAAAGAAAAACTAAATAGTACCGCTTAACAGATGGAGTAAATGGGGCCGTTCCCAAATACTCATAACCCAGAAATTTCCCCAATCCTGCCTCAATTTGCGCAATTCCTCCAGTGATATTTACTTTGGTTGTCGTGTCTTTCTCAAGGGGAGAACCAGTAAGCCAAACATCAAAGGCTTTGCTGTAGCCATCTTTCTTATACGTCTCAATACCATCTGTGAGTATTTTCGGTAAAGATGATGTCTGCGCGTAAGCAGAGGAAACAAATGTCAGCACCGTAATGAGAATTATTATTTGTTTTTTCATAGATTAGTCGAACGTCACCGGTCAGCCGACGAGCGAAGCGAGGTTGGCTGGACCGGCTGGTTCGATTTGTTGTTTTTATCCTCTAGCTTAAAATTGCGGAGTGCTAACTGCATGATCGGATGAGGCCAAGACTCATAACTAGATAGACCTGCCTCGATAGGCACTACGGAAGTCTTTTTGACGCCTTGAACCTCTGGAATAACCATGAGGGCTTCGTATGACAAGGTTTGAGGAAGACGGCTGGTATGTGGCACTAAACTTGTGATCCTGGTGTGTTGTGCTCATTCTTTTTGCTAACGTTAGCCGTCACCTACCCGGAACACCTGGCACCCGAACCTGCTCCGCAGGTGAAGTGCCAGCGTGTGAAGGGTTAAGGTGGACGGCCTGGTTAGGTGCTTCCTTTCATAATAAATCCGATGATAACCATGATAACAGGTAAAAATAGAACGACCAAGCCTCCGATAAGGACAAGCAAACCGGGCGTCGGACAAGTAATGGAAACACTCTGGGATGAACCAGTAAAATTCCCCATTTCTTCACTGAACCAGATACAGGCAAGAGGAAAAATAAGGCCAATACCAGCTTTCCATGTCGTCTCAGGCCCGAGATATAAATATGCTCCAACCATATAGCCAGCAGCGATAAGTCCTGAAATCGCCCTATTGAGATCGATATTCATTTCTCGTGCACCTAACGCTCTGCATCAGACACCGGCGGAGTGGATGGGACAAGCAAAATCAAGGGTTATCGCCGGTTGTCTGCATGCGTTTGTTCTGCTTCTTCTTTCATCGTATCAGATCTGGATCTTTCTCGTGTGGAATCGGTTTGGGGTGAGCCATGCACCAATCAACGACCTTCTCACTGACAAAATAGTAAGGGCTGCTGTCTCCACTCAAATTCGGACAAGCTTCATCTCTGATAATTTCTTCGATCTTTTCTCTGATGAGCGACTGATCGGCTTTACTAAATGCCGGATCATCCGCAATCGTGTCGCCGATAAAGCGCCACATGCGTTCATGCTCCTCATCCCAATTCATATTTCCATTCCGGTAAGCCTGGTCTGTCAGTTTACCGGCAATGCGAATCAACTCCCCTTGAAGTGTTTCCGCTTGTCCACTGGCTGGCACAAGCTCTGACCAAAGGCGCGTATGCTCCTTCTTCCACTCATACCGCTTGGTTTTGTTGAAGGGCCACATTCTAGTATGCAGAACGTCACCGGTCAGCCGACGAGCGAAGCGAGGTTGGCTGGACCGGCTGGTTCGATTTTTTGTTTTTATCCTCTAGCTTAAAATTGCGGAGTGCTAACTGCATGATCGGATGAGGCCAAGACTCATAACTAGATAGACCTGCCTCGATAGGCACTACGGAAGTCTTTTTGACGCCTTGAACCTCTGGAATAACCATGAGGGCTTCGTATGACAAGGTTTGAGGAAGACGGCTGACCACCGTCAACATCATCATTCTTTTCCCGTCGTCCAACTTTTCCTGTTTGAAATTAAAATCTAAACCAATTTTTGAACTCTTTCCCTTATCGTAGTAAATTTCCTTAATTCCCTTTTCGCCTATTTCGATACCAACTGAGAAGGATTCACCTGGAAAAATATAAATAACACCATCCGCTACGTAGGGAACCTTTTTGATTTCCTTCTGAAATTTGCTTCCGTCATTAAGGGTCAAATCCACTGCGTAGCTATCACGAAATACTGGTTCAGCGTAAACATGCGAATATGTAAAAGCCAAAATGCCAAATAAAATGTATTTCATATTTTTAAATCGAACAGTATATTAGATTGAATTCAATCTATCTAGATAGGTGGAATTCAACCTATTTCGGAAATTGAAGCCGGTTTGTTCCAAAAGCGCCATTCGCATGCCACAAGCATGCATGAATTTACCCTATGCACAAGTCACGTTTTGGTGACAGCCAACCCCCAATTGGGGCATTTTGGCTCAAATTGGGTCAAACCTTGGAACCCCATTTCAAGGATGCTGAGGAATTAAAATGGGCCGAGGTTTGGATTTCAAAGTATGGGCATTTTCTGCATCCTAAACCCTTTGTTGAAGCCGGGACTGAGGATGTGCAGCGCTTTTTAGCCGTATTATCCGGGCAAGGCACTGAAAGCTGGAAAATTCAGCAGGCGGATTTAGCTCTCAAGCATTTATATCAGGATTATTACCAGGCGGATTGGGCCAGGCTGTGGGACCACCCACTCCCCGAGCCGGACGCTGCAGTTTCCCGCACTCGCAAGCCTCTCGATGCCTCCGCTGTAAAACAACGCTTTTCCGAGCGTACGGATGAGGGAGAACTTTCATCCCGCCTGAAACCTTTTCTTGATGAAGTTCGCATTGCAGTGCGACGGCTCCATTACTCCTACCGAACCGAGCAAACCTATGTGGATTGGATACGCCGTTTTCTGATCTTCGCACAGCCTCGAACCCGAGGACAGGTCGAAGCGGCCCAAGTGGCCTCGTATCTGGAGTATTTGGCGGTGGTCCGGAATGTTTCCGCCAACACCCAGAACCAATCGCTCAATGCCTTGGTTTTTCTTTTCCGGGAAGTATTACGCCGCGAGATGGGAGATTTGGGAGAGGTTCCCAGGGCTGCCGCACGGAGGCGCTTGCCGGTTGTATTGTCCCGGAATGATGTGCGCAAATTGCTGGCTCTGATGGAAGACCCCTGGAAATTGATGGCGGAACTGTTGTATGGATCAGGCCTGAGGCTGATGGAATGTGTTCGACTTCGGGTGCAGGATCTGGATTTTGAAAAATTGATTGTGACGGTGCGAGGAGGCAAAGGTGACAAGGACCGTGTAACGCCGTTGCCCGCATTGCTCGCACCCCGCTTGCGGGAACACCTGGGAAAAGTCAGGGAGCTTTATCAGGAAAGCGCGGCCTTGGGCCATGAAGATGTTTACCTGCCGGAAGCATTGGCCCACAAGTGGCCGAATGCGGGCAAGGAATGGATCTGGCAATATGTGTTTCCAGCCGCAAAACCATCGCTGGATCCGCGCAGTGGAAAGATACGGCGGCATCATGTTCTGGAAAATACCCTCCAAGCCTCCGTAAAGCAGGCAGCGGCAAAGGCAGGACTGGAAAAAAGGGTCAGCCCGCACACGCTGCGGCACAGCTTTGCCACGCATTTACTGGAGTCGGGAGCCGACATCCGGACGGTGCAGGAGTTGCTCGGCCATGCCGATGTTTCCACCACAATGATCTACACCCACGTCCTCAACCGACCGGGCATCGCCGTGGTGTCGCCGCTGGATGCGTGAGGAAATGAAGAATGCAGAATGATGAATTCAGAATAACTGAAACTCAGATGCCTTCTCTCGCGGAGACGCGGAGGATGGAACGGTTTTTACCAGGAAGCGATATGGAGTGCGGCGGCACGACGCCGCTTTTCGACAGGAGACATGTAGTTGATGCAAAGCGCCCGCCGCGGCGGACGCACTCCAAAACTGCGCCTTCGCGTCTTTGCGTGAGACATTGTATTAGAGTCCAATGACTTGATATAGAGTAAGATTAGGATTAAGAGCAAGATTTTTATCCGCGTTTATCCGTGTGCATCCGTGGTTCTCTAACTTCTGCATTCATCATTTTCTCACCTCCACTGATGCTTCGGATAGCGCCGCTGCAGCTCCGGCCTGATCTTCGGATACACTTCCCTCCAAAACCCAGAAAGATCCTGCGTCACCTGCACCGGACGCCGGTTCGGCGCCAGAATCTTGACCAGCAACGGGAACTTCCCGCCCAGGATCTGCGGCGTTTGCTTCAAATCGTACAGTTCCTGGATCGTCGCCGAAAGGCTGGGCGGTTCATTGGCCGCATAGCTCACTTTCAATTTTTTTGAGCCGACTTCAATCCGTTCCGGCGCCAGCCGCTCCAACGCCGCAGCCATCGGAGGCGAAAGCCAGTCCTTCAAATACGGCAGAACCGCCTTTTCCTTGATGTCTTTATAACAAAATGCACCCAAACAAAATTGCTCCAGCACGGAACGCCTGTCCTCTTCCGTGAACGGGGCGAATCCAAGATCCTTCGCGTGCCCGGCCAAAAAACGAACCCGCAACAGCCATTTTTCCACCTCGTCATCCCAGCCCTTGAGCACGCAGCCTCCATTCAAAACCTGCTCCACCAGCAAGGCTGCCGCAGCCCCCTCCTCCGCATCCTGCACAACCTGCCGGCGCAACACCAGATCGTGATAACAAACCGTCTTTTCCGTAACCACCCGGCGCAAAGTGCTATCATACAAAGCCCTGGACCCAACCTTCAACCCGTGCTCGGCCATTTCATCCAGCCAGGCTTCCTCCACTTCCGTGGCCAAACTCAACAGCGTCACCACTTCGCCCGTTCCCTTCTGGATTTCGCTGATCTCCGAAACCACGATCAGCGGCGCTTTGCGCACGACGCTCTGCCGCGCCAATTCGCCTTTGCGGCCATGCACCAGCTCGCAGCGCAGCGAACCCTGGTCGATCCGCCGCGCCACCTGATCCGCAAACCCGGCCAAAATGCAACGCCGGATGGCCTGGTTGTCGGGCTTGGAGTCTTCCGCCGCCTTCTTCCCGGACATCGACGCAAACATGCGGGACAATTGCGAAACCTGGCGCGCGGAGGAGACATCGATCCCCAATTTGTCGCAGGTCTTGAAATCGAAATTTTTGTTCTCGGCAAACTTCCAGGCCCGCATGTGCATGAAAAAATCACTGCTCTCCTCTCCACCCAATATATCTTCGCGTAATTCCTCCACCTGCCGCGGCACATTTCGTTTCAGGACACTCTTCCCCTGGGCCAGTGCGGCGAGACTGCACACAGCCGCAACACAATTGCGTTGTTCCGCCTCCAATAACATGCGGCCATAGCGCGGATGTACCGGAAATCGCAGCAGGCTCTTTCCAACCTCGGTCAGCGAGCCCTCATCCTCGTGCAGCGCCCCCAAATCGGCCAGCAAGATTAGCGCCCGCTGGAGCGACTGCGGATCGGGCTTTTCAAACCATCGAAATGATTCCAAGTCTTCAATCCCGCTGCCTTTCAGCAAGAGGACCGACTCCGACAAATCGACCCGCCAGACTTCCGGCAGATCGGCAGCCGCCCGCTGGCTGTGTTCGTCCCGAGTCCACAGTCGCACGCAATGGCCCGCCGCCACGCGTCCCGCGCGGCCCTTGCGCTGGTCGGCGGATGCGCGGCTGATTTTTTCAATCATCAATGTGTTAATGCCGCGGCGCGGATCGAAGCGATTGATGCGGGCCAGACCGCCGTCGATGACCAGCCGCACCGTCGGAATCGTAATGGAAGTCTCAGCCACGTTGGTGGCCACGATGATCTTGCGCTTTTCCGTGGCGCGCAAGGCTTCGTCCTGTCGTTCCGGCGGGAGTTCACCGTGCAACGCCACGACTTCGCAGTCGCGGGACGCCTGCATCCCGCGCAACGCATCCATCGTGCGTTGAATCTCATAGGCGCCCGGCATGAAGATCAAAACATCGCCGTCATGACCCTGCGAAGACGCATCGGCAAAGGCTTCGGCGGCCACATCCCAGATCCGTGTCCGTTCCGGTGAAAAGGGTTTTTCAAGATATTCCTCGCTGACGTCGAATTGCCGGCCTTCCGACTCCACAACCGCGCAGGGATCCAGATATTTCGCAAGCGCATCTTTTTCGAGTGTGGCCGACATGACCACCAGGTTCAGCCCCGGCCGTTTTTCGTGCTGAAGACTCCAACACCTCGCAAGAGACAGGTCCCCATACAAATGTCGTTCGTGAAATTCGTCGAAGATGAGGGTTGAAATGCGGGAGAGCTGCGGGTCGGAAATCAATTTGCGCATCAGGACGCCTTCGGTGACAAAGTTGATGCGGGTTTCGCGGGACGTCATGTCCTCGAAGCGGATCTGGTAGCCGACTTCGCGCCCGAGCGTGACGCCCATTTCCTCCGCCACCCTGCGGGCCAGGAGTCGCGCAGCCAGGCGGCGGGGTTGCAGGATGAGGATCTGGCCTTCGGCGGAAACACCGGCCCGGTCCAGGATTTGCGGGATCTGGGTTGATTTGCCGGAGCCGGTGGGGGCCTTCACCACCAGGCGATGGTGTTGTTTCAGGCCCGCGACCACGGCGTCGGCCACCTCATGGATCGGCAGATCGGCTGGATTCAATTTTATCATGATTGTGAAGGGAACATCTTAACGCAAAGTCGCAAAGAATAGCACAATCCTTTTTTACAGGAAGGGCGCGAAGGATCGCAAAACGAAGTTTAAAACTGGAATTGGTTTTGGATTTTTTCTGGATTCTGAATTCTGACCTCTGGATTCTCCCGGCTTTTCCTCTGCGTTCTCTGCGACTTGCGGTGAACCTTTTGCTTTGCGCCTTGGACGGTTTGCGTTAGACAGTTCAGCATGGAACCGGTCGAAGACGAAGGCATCATCATCCGCCGCTCGCTCTACTCCGAAACCAGCCATATCCTCACCTGGCTCACCGCCCGGCACGGATTGCTCCGTACGCTCGCCCGCGGCGCGGCACGGCCCAAACAGGGGTTTTTCGGAAAGACCGATATTTTTCACCAATGCCATCTGAGCTGGGTCCCGTCCCGAAAATCCAGCCTGCACACGCTCCGGGAGCTTTCGGTCATTGAGGCGCATCGCGGCCTGACGCGCGCCTATCTCAATCTCCTGGCTGCGTCGTATTTTTTTGAGGTCATCGAACTCACCGTGGAAGGGCAAACGCCGGTACCAGAAATTTATACGCTGGCGGCCAAAGCATTGGATTACCTCGGGAAAAAGGACGCCTCCCCGGCGCTGCTGGAACGTTTCGAACGGCGCCTGATGGAAATCCAGGGGTTGAACCATCCCGATTGGAAGATCGAACAGTTGCGGCGGCACGCGTATCCCAGGCAGCCCAGGACTTTTTCAAAACTGCAAGCCGAGTTGATGAAAGCGGAGGATGGGCAAAACAAAGTTTAACGCAAAGAAAAACATTTTGAATTAGCACAAGCTGTATCTATCCCCCTGACAAGGGGGAAGCGAAGGGGGTTTTGTTGTTGAATAAACAAAACATTTTTACAGGGAGATCGCGGAGGAACGCGAAGCTTTAAAGCTTGATTTGAAGCACGAACAAATGTTTGGCCGCCAAAAGGCACAAAATACGCAAAAATGGAACAGTAAGTTTTGATTCTAAAAATCAGTGTGAATCTGCGTCCATCTGCGGATAAAAATGATTTCCTTTGCGCCTTGGCGGCTTTGCGCGAGGATATGTGCTACGCCGCCACCGCGGGCGCATCGACCCATTTGCCATGTTCGCGGATGAGGTCCACCAACCGGTCCACCGCTTCCGTTTCCGGGATGTTAAACTTCACCGGATTCTTGCCGACGTACAGGTTGATCTTTCCGGGAGCGCCGCCGACATAACCGAAGTCCGCATCGGCCATTTCGCCCGGCCCGTTCACAATGCAGCCCATGACGGCGATTTTGACGCCTTTGAGATGCTCGGTCGATGCCTTGATGCGGGCCGTGGTGGTTTGCAGGTCGAACAGCGTGCGGCCGCAGGAAGGGCAGGCCACGTAGTCTGTCTTGAAAATACGATTGCCCGCCGCCTGCAGGATATTAAAGCCGAGGCGGATGCTCGCGCCGGGTGATTTTTCCTGCCGGATCAAAATCGCGTCGCCGATGCCGTCGCAGAGCAGCGCTCCGATATGGATGGCGGACGAAAGCAGCCCCTGCATGAGCTCCGGAGTTTCGTTAGGATTAAACGTATCTTTCAGCAGGATCGGATGGTGCGGATGTATCTTGGCCGAAAGAATCCGGTACGCGGTGACCGGGTTCAACTGGGTACCGTCCTTGACGGTCACCAGGACGGGCTCATCCTGGTCGTTGATCTTGCGAATCTGCTGTTCGTCAGCCAAATCCACTTCCACCACGCCCGATCCTTCATAAACCAGCTCCGGGGCGGTGTCGCCCATCGCGGCCATGCGGGGTTTCAATGCGTCGTAAACCTCACGCGTGGAAAAAACACGGGCGGGATTGCTCTCGCCGATCTCGATGCCTGAAAGCGTCAGCGGGAAGCTGTTTCGCTTGGCATAGACATAGGGATCAAAGCTAAGTGCCAATCCCTGTCCCGCCGATACCTCATGGCGCAGGTTTTCCGAGTAGGCCACAAGAGCCCGGGCAACCGGTATTTCGTGGATACTGTCCTCGGTCAGGGAAACGCGGATGGTGTCCCCCAGCCCGTCCTTTAACAACGAGCCAATGCCGATGGCGCTCTTGATGCGCCCATCCTCGCCCTCGCCGGCCTCGGTCACGCCGAGATGCAGCGGGTAATTCCAGTCGGTGCCTTCCTCATTCAAGCGCGAAACCAGAAGGCGATAGGCATTGATCATGACCTTCGGATTGGAAGCCTTCATTGAAAATACAAAGTTGTGGAAATTGTACTTTCGGGCGATCCGGGCAAATTCCAGCGCGCTTTCCACCATCCCGTTCGGCGTGTCGCCGTAGCGGTTCATGATGCGGTCGGACAAAGAACCGTGATTGGTCCCGATGCGCATGGCGACGTTCCGCTCCAGGCACAGCTTGATCAGCGGGACAAAAGTTTCCTCGATACGATCCAGTTCTTCGAGATATTGCTCGTCGTTGTATTCCCGGATCTGGAATTTCTTTTTATCTGCAAAATTGCCGGGATTGATGCGCACTTTTTCGACCCACTGCGCAGCCTCAAGGGCGGCATCGGGCTTGAAATGGATGTCCGCCACGATCGGGACCGCGCAGCCGGCGGCCTGGAGTTCGGCCTTGATATTTTTCAGGTTGGCGGCGTCCTTGACGGTCGGCGCGGTGATGCGGACGATCTCACAACCCACTTTCACCAAATCCAGCGTCTGTTGAACGCAGGCCCGCGTGTCCATGGTATCGCAGGTCAGCATGGACTGCACTCGGATCGGATTGGCCCCGCCGATGCCCACTTTCCCGACAAACACTTCGCGGGTGGGACGGCGTTGGTGCAAGAAGGGGTTCGCACAATAGGGCTTCATAATTTTTATGGGGTCGGAGGGTTGTGGGGTTCGAAACGCAATGTTTTGCTCATTTGTTCGGAATCGGCGGCCTTGCGTTCATTCTGCAAATCCCGGCCCCAACGCAACGCGTCACGGTAGGTGACAAACAGGGCAAACCCCACCAGAACAAACAGAAATGCGGACTGGACGCTGTAAATCAGCTTCGCGTGGACAGGACCCCGCTTCAACAACTCGATGATCGACAATAAAATATGGCCGCCATCCAGGATCGGCAGGGGGAACAAGTTCAACAGGGCCAGGTTCACATTCAGGACCACGCCAAAATAAAGGACCTTGCGCCAGTCATCCAGCAGCAGCGTCTGGATGGCGCGAAAAATGCCCAGCGGGCCTGACATTTGTTTGATGCCAATATCGGATTTTGGATTTGGAATCGCATGCAGTGTGCGAAAAACCATCAATGCGCTGTTGGAAATCAACTCAAAGGGTTTTGGATGTGTAATGCGCTTTTCCGTCTTGGGATCGGCCATCCATATAATCCCAATCATCGGGTTTTCCGTCAGGCTGGTTTTGCCGTCGGCTTTGGTGTAGGTTCCGCGCCGGGGAACCACATCGACCGCGATCTGCGCGCCGGCCCGCTGAACCTCCAGATGCACCAGCTTCCCCTCGCCGGCCTCGATCACATCCATGATATGAAGATAGTTGTAAACCTTTTCACCGTTGATCCGCAGAATGCGGTCTTCTGTTTTGAGTCCTGCCTGTTCCGCGGGTGAACCCGGAAGGATTTTACCCACCAGGACGGAGTCATCCGCCGGACCTATTCCAAGGGCGCGAAGATTTTCAAGTTCGGGGTCTTTCTTCGGACGCGGATAAAACACCAAGTGCCGCCCGTTGCGTTCGACGTCCACCCGGATCGTTTCGCCTTCACTGAAAATAATCGATTCCTTAATCGCATCTGCATTGCCGGCCCATCCTTTGACTTCCCTGCCGTTGATCCGGGTGATCACGTCACCCAACTGAATCCCGACCTCACGGGCAGCGCTTTCTTTTGTCATGTAGCCGACTACTGTGTTTTGCAGATTGATTCGTTCGGGAAATCCAACGAAATAAACGATGATCGCCAAAGCCAGGGCGAGCAAAAAGCTGAACAAAGGCCCCCAGAATGCCGTTATGATCTTGGCCCAGGGTGTAACGGGCGGCAGATTTTTGGGAAGTTCTTCAGCCTCCTTGCCCTCCAGCATTTCAACCGGCACCATTTGCGGCAACTGGACAAAGCCGCCCAGCGGAATCCAGTTGATGCAATATTCAACCCCGTTCCGTTTGAAGGAAAAAACCTTCGGACCAAATCCAATCGCAAAACGTTGGATATACAAGCCCGTCATCCGAGCCGCAAGGAAATGGCCCCATTCGTGGGCGGCAACCGTGACGCTAAAGACCACGAAGGCCCCGATAACCGAACCTATAATTCCTAAAATTTCCAAAGTATTCATTATAATCAGTTCAAAATATGCCCCGCCGTCTGGCGAGCCCAAGTGTCAGCCTGCAGTATAGCATCCAGGTCAGGCGAGGCAATGCTCCTATGTTGATCCATTACCTTTTCTACTGATTCCCAAATTTGTGGGAATGAGGCCTTTCTGCTCAAAAAACGCTCCACAGCGACTTCATTTGCTGCGTTAAATACCGCAGGCAGGGTTCCGCCGATGCTACCCGCCTGGCGGGCCAGCCTCAAGGCCGGGAAACGCCCGGGATCCGGAGCTTCAAAAATAAGCTGCCCTAATTTTGAGAAATCCAGGGACGGCAACTGATTCGGCAGCCGTTCCGGATAGGTGATGGCGTATTGGATCGGGAAACACATGTCGGAGTGGCTGAGCTGGGCCAGCACCGAGTGGTCCACAAATTCCACCATGGAATGCACCAGGCTCTGGGGATGCACGATCACATCAATCTTTTCCATGCCGACGCCGAACAGCCATCTGGCCTCGATCATCTCCAGCCCTTTGTTAAACAAGGTCGCCGAGTCGATTGTAATTTTTTTGCCCATATCCCAGGTGGGATGCTTCAAGGCCTGCTCGACTGTCACATGGGCCAGTTCAGGCTTTGGCGTTGTGCGAAACGGCCCGCCGGAAGCGGTCAGGATCAGGCGTTTGACCTGTTCGACCGGTGTGTTCAAAAGGCACTGAAAAATGGCGTTATGCTCGGAATCGACGGGCAAAATGGCATGTCCATAACGCTTCGCTGCCGCTGTTACCGCTTCGCCGGCCATGACCAGGATTTCCTTGCTCGCAACCGCGAGCTCTTTTCCGGTTTCAAGCGCGGCCAGCGCCGGAGCCAGGCCCGCGGTGCCGACAATCGCAACCAGGACCATGTCCGCATCGGTTTCCCGGACCAGATCCACCAATCCCTGCGGCCCCTGAAACAAGCGGCAGTTGGAAGGCAGGGCCGCTTTGGCTTCCTGCGCGGCAGCGGGGTCGTAAACGGCGACGGCGCGCGGGCCGAACTCCCGGACCTGTTCCAACAGGGCGGGCACGCTGCGCTGCACGGCCAGGCCGACAATCTTCATCCGGTCCGGAAACTGGCGGGCAACCTTGCAGGTGCTCAGGCCGATGGAACCGCTGGCTCCCAAAATAATGACGCGTTTCATGAAAATATGATAAAGGTAAGATAGGAATAAAACAACGGGCCGGTAAACAACAGGCTGTCGATCAAATCCAGGGAGCCGCCGATGCCGGGAATGAGAACCCCGGAGTTTTTCGACTGGGCATCGCGCTTGATGACGGACTCCGCCAGGTCCCCGACCACGCTGGTCACCGGAAGCAGGAGACCCAGCACCACGGCATGCCAGCCGGAGATGATGGCGAGTTTTTCCGGAAAACAGCGGACGAGCATCAGGCTGGTCAGGAGCGCGACGAGCAGGCCGCCGAAAAATCCCTCCCAGGTTTTTTTCGGGCTGATGTGCGGGCTCATTTTATGGCGTCCGAACATGCTGCCCGTCACATAGGCCCCGATATCCGTGAATTTGGTCACGGCAACAAGATAGAGGCCCAGCATAATCCCGTCCTGGTGCATCCGCTCCATTCCAAAAAGAATTTTCAAAAGGAACTGAAAAAGAAACGGCACATAAAAAAAGCCGAAAAGTGTCAACGCGACCGTTCCCACGGGAGTCGCCCGCGGATGCTCAAAAACGGTCCGCGTCAGGATGCCGATGACGGCCCCCAGAATGGCCAGGGTTTCGAGGGCGTCGGAATACCGCGAATCCGCATTCACGCCCAACAAATCAATATAGGCAACACAAAGAAAGACCAGGCCGCAGAAGGCGCCGGCCTTTTTGAAAACTTTCAGCCCCTTGTTTTCCTGCATCTGGTAATATTCCCACTGCCCGACCAGGCAAAGCAGGGAGGAAAGCACAAACAGGCCGGAGGAATAACGCATCCAGGCCAGCCAGACCACCAGGCTGATAAGAATGACCGTGGAAACCAGGCGCCATCCGAACATGGAATTCAAACGCCTCCAAACCGCCGCTGCCGGCTGTTATACTCGCGGATGGCATCCAAAAATTCATTTTTCCCGAAATCAGGCCAGAGAACCGGCGTGATATACAGTTCCGTGTAGGACAACTGCCAAAGCAGGAAATTGCTGATCCTCATCTCCCCGCTGGTGCGGATGAGCAGGTCGGGATCGGGAACTCCGGCGGCGTAAAGATGGCTTGAGACAAGATTTTCGTCCACCTGTTCGGGCGTGATCTTTCCTGCCAGGATCTCGCGCCCGATGTTCTGCACGGCCTCGGTCAGTTCAACCCTCCCGCTGTAGCTTAGGGCGAGGAACAAGGTCATTTTTTTGTTGCCGGCCGTGGTTTTCTCCGTCTGCGCGATCTGTTTCCGGACGTTGTCCGGCAGGTCGTTCAGTCGCCCGATTGCCTTGAGCCTGACGCCGTTTTCCATCAGGCTTTTTTCGTAGCGCTTGAGGGCGTCCACCAGCATGGCCATCAGGCCTTTGACCTCGGACTTCGGGCGCGACCAGTTTTCGACGGAAAAAGCGTAGAGTGTCAAATATCTAACACCAACTTCGGACGCTGCCTTGATGGTGTTCTCCACCGCCTTCGCTCCACGGCGATGCCCCTCGATGCGGGGAAGATGGCGGCGGCCCGCCCAGCGCCCATTGCCATCCATGATGATGGCGACATGCTCCGGCACGCTTTCAAATGCCGGAATCGAGCGCTTGGCTCCGGAAGTCGGCTTCATAGGAAGAAGGTCTGGTCTCGCCGGGGCCCAACGGAAACAATACGAAGCCTGGCTCCGGTCAATGCCGCTATGGCCTTGAGATAGCTCCGGGCGGGCGGCGGAAGTTTTCCAAATGAACGGCAGTTGGAGGTATCTTGTTGCCAGCCTTTGAAGGTTTTGAAAACCGGCTTGCAGCGTGAAAACTCATCGATCGACGCGGGCGGGGAATGCAGCGTCCGTGAACCCGCCTTGTAGGAAACACACACCTTGATTTCCGGCAGTTGATCCAGGCCGTCCAGATTGGTCACAGCCAGTTCGTCAATCCCGTTGATCATGGCGGCATACCGGGTCAGCACCGTATCCAGCCAGCCGCAACGGCGAGCCCGCCCGGTGGTGGCGCCAAATTCGCGGCCCCAGGCATGGAGCATGTCGGAGATCGCCTGCGATTCGGCCGGGAACGGCCCTTCCCCGACCCGTGTGGTATAAGCCTTCATGACGCCCACAACCCGGTCCACATGATTGGGCGGCAGGCCCGACCCCGTGCAAAGGCCCGAGGACGTGGTGTTGGAAGATGTCACATACGGATAGGTCCCGCAATCGATGTCGAGAAACGTGCCCTGGGCGCCCTCAAAAAGAATGTTTTTCTTTTTCCGCTGCAAATCATGCAGCATCGCAACCGTATCAGTGACATAAGGCGCCAGGAACCGGGCCGCCGGAAGATAGTCCTTGAAGATTGACGCCGGGGTGACTGTTTTCCAGCCTTTAAGCCGGCACAGCTCGTTGGTTTCCTTGACCCGCTCGCCCGTCTTTTCCCGGAAAACGGTTTCGTTGATAAAATCATGCATCCGGAGGCCGACACGCGAGGCCTTGTCGTTATAGGCGGGGCCGATGCCTCGTTTGGTGGTTCCGATCTTTCCCCTGGCCGCCGATTCCCGGCCGGCATCCAGGGAGCGGTGATACGGCATGACCACATGCGCACGATCGCTGACAAACAGGCGTCCGCGCGTCTTGATGCCCTTTTCCTCGAGGCCGCGTATTTCCTGCGCCAGGGAAACGGGATCAATCACGGTTCCATGACCGATCACACAAATACAGGCGGGCCGGAGTATGCCCGACGGCACGAGGTGGAGGACATATTTTTTTGAACCAAACTCGACCGTGTGGCCGGCGTTGTTCCCGCCCTGGGCGCGGCAGACCACATGGTTCGTTTCGGTCAAAACGTCAATGATCTTGCCCTTGCCTTCATCACCCCACTGGGCGCCGACGAGAAATGTGTTCATGGCTCAGCCGGATTAGCGCCCAATGCTGTGATATTCAAAGCCCAGTGATTTCATTTCATCCGGGTTCAAAAGGTTGCGTCCGTCAAAAATCAGCGGCGTGCGCATCACGGAACGGATCTTGAGCCAGTCCAAAGCCTTGAATTCCTTCCATTCCGTGGCGATGACAAGGGCTTCCGCGTCCTTGGCGGCATCATACGCGTCGCTGGCCATGTGAATTTGCGGGTGCGAGGCCTTGGCCTTTTCCATTCCCTTCGGGTCAAAAGCCCTGACCACGGCGCCTTCCTTGACCATCTGCTCGGCCAGATTGATGGCGACGCTCATGCGGGTGTCATCGGTATCGCCTTTGAAAGCAAGCCCGAGTTGCCCGATTTTTTTGTCCTTCAACACCCAGAGCACCTTGCGCATTTTGCGCAGGAAGCGCTCCTTCTGCGACTGGTTGATGACTTCAACCTCCTTCAACAAGGCAAAATCATAACCGAGTTCCTCGGCGATCTTGATAAACGCCGAAAGGTCCTTGGGGAAGCAGGAGCCGCCATAGCCCAGGCCGGCATTCAGGAACTGCCGCCCGATCCGGCGGTCCGCGCCCATCCCTTCCGCCACCATCATCACATCGGCCCCGGAGGCTTCGCACACGGCCGCCACGGCATTGATATAACTAATCTTTAGCGCCAAAAAGCTGTTGCTCGCGTGCTTGATGAGCTCCGCGCTGTTGAGATCCGTCACCATGATGGGTGCCTTGAAGGGGGTGTAAATCGCCTCCATCAAGGGGAGCGCGCGTTTGTTGTTCACTCCGATGACAATGCGGTCGGGATTCATCAGATCGCTGACGGCGCTGCCTTCCCTCAAAAACTCGGGATTGCTGACCACGTCAAACTCCACACCCGCCCTGGCATAGCGCCGGATCGTTTCGGCCACTTTTTCCCCGGTTTTGACAGGCACCGTGCTCTTGTCCACCACGATCCGGTATTCGGTCAGATGCTCGGCAATGCTGCGCGCCACTTTTTCGACATAGCTCAAATCGACGCTGCCATCCGGCTGGGGCGGAGTGGGCACCGCAATAAAAATCACCTGGGAATCGCGGACTCCATCGGAGATTGAAGTGGTGAACTGCAGGCGGTTGAGCTGCACATTTTTGCGGATCAAATCTTCCAGGTCCGGCTCGTAGATGGGAATCTGGCCCTTCTTGAGCTGCGCCACCTTGGCTTCGTCATTGTCCACACATATGACCTGATGGCCGACTTCGGCAAAACAAGTCCCCGTTACGAGTCCGACATAGCCGGATCCTACAATCGCGATATTCATGAAAACGTATCGATGCTAGTAATTAGCCTTGAGACTCGCTTCGGGAAAAGCCTTCAGGGTCAGGCTCATGTAAACGAGAAATTCGTTGCCCAATTGTTGATCATTACTCCGCATGGTTGTGGTCAGCGCCATGCTCCATGCGCTCAAGTCGCGGTAAATCGTATAACTTTGATCCTGGAACTTGCCGGTCGTACCCTCAAAGCCGAATGTTTGCGAAACACGCCAGTTTTCATTCAAACGCCAGAAGGTGCTGAAGGTCACATAATCGGCGTTGTCGATTTGCAGGGTGGGGAAATTGACGTGGTTCAGATGGTTGTATCCAACCGTAAGATCAATTGCGGGATGCACCTGCCACGTCAGGTTGGTCGTCATTTCATCAAAGCCGTTCGATTCGACGGCTGTGGCGGAATAAAAATCCAAAGTCAGCCAGGGAACGGGATAAAGGTTCACATCATTGTAAATCTCGGAATAGGTGCTGTCGTTCAGGATGCCTTCATTCACACTGTGGCTGAAATTTGCCTGCGTGTAGAGGTTCCAATCCACCAAATCGTAATTTTTCCCGTCCCGCCTCGTCTGCAATTTGTTCCGGACCCCCTGCTTGATGGACTCCTGCCTGTCAATCGAATCGATCGAGTTGAAAAATGAATAATCCAGCGGCGCCAGCCGCGTGGAGGGAATACGGCTGTCAAACCCCATGATATCATTCGGGCTCGATCCTTGATAATCGGTAAAGGCCGCCTCGGCGTAGGGCTCCATCACATGCCGCAATCCATCAATGCCCAAACCGGGATTCTGAAGATCCGACCAGGTTTTGGAAACCTTGAAGGATGCATCCAACCCCGCATTATACACAAACCTCCCCGCGCTATTCATGGGATCCTGGTTTAGCGGATCATTATTGTGGGTGTATTCCGTCGCGCGGACACCCGCCTTGGGCGTCAACGAAAGCCAGTCGAAATACTGACGCGGATAACTCAATTCGTGAAACGTGTCGTAGCGCACCGCATCATAACCAACCGCAGCAGGCCCCAAATCCCGGTCAAATCTGCGCGCAAAATTGACAACTGACGATTCGCCCTCGTAGCTGAACGGCGTATTGGCAAGCTGCTGCCGCTTGAAATCGAAGGATAATTCCGGTTTCCGCTCCGTTACATTGAAAAGATTGCTGAACTGCGCGCGGCCCAGCAGGGTGCCTGTGAAATTCGGGTCGTAATAGACCAGGTCCGCAACGTTGTCCGGCTGGACCCGCTTTTGGTATTCGCTCGGGAAAAAGTCCTCGGTCACCGTTTTATCGCTCCAAAGATTCAAATCGGCCATGGTCGAAATCTCAGGCGAAAGCTGGTATTTGGCCAGGTACGAATAGCGGTAACGCTTGTTGGGAGGAATGGTAAGGCGGTCCGGGGGGCCTGAGCCAATGCCGGGATTTTGATCATCAATGTAAAAGGATTTGAATTCCCCATGGTCTCCCGGCCGCGGATCATAGGAAAAATCCACTCCCCCGCCCTGCCCGCGCCGGGTGTATTCACCCGCATGCAGCGTTGTCTTCCAATTCGCATTCAACGCCGTGCTGTACGAGCCGATGGCATAAACGCCCAACCTCGAACTGGAGCCGACGGTGAAATCAAAAAAATTGTCCCACTTGAGCGGCACGGCCGCATAGGGCAGCCACATCACCGGTACGTCTCCGACGTAAATACCCACATTCTTGAAAATGATCCGGTCGTCGGGATAATATTCCACCGTCTGCGCTTTTACTTTGTAACCCGGGTTTTCCCGGTTCTCGGTCGTGATGCCGCCGTTCTTGATGATATAGACATTCGGCGTCGGGGATTCGATCTGTTTGCCAAACGCATAAATCCGATCCATCGAATTGCGGAATTCCTGCGACTGGATCTGCTTGGTGTCGATGTTGTACGTGAAAAATTCGCCGCGATAAATTTTATTGTTGGAAAAAATGCGGACATTGCCCTTGGCCGTCAGTTCCCGCCTGTCCCTGTCAAAACTCACTTGATCGGCATAAATCGTGTCTTCCCCGTGGCGGACCACCACATTGCCTTCCGCATAGGCAATGCCACCCTGGTAACGATTCTCACCATCGGCAGAAATTTCTATGGGAGCGGCATCCTTGGCGGTATCTTTGCTCACAGGAGCAGGCCCGGCTTGCAGGGGTAATACCCCCGCGGCCGCCATAAGGACCATGGTGAAGCTGTAGCCTAGACTTTTCAAGGAATCGATTTATTAGCACCCGTACGCACCCGCTGCCAACTAGAAAAGCAGCTTAAAATCCTGCCAGACTGCATTTTCCTTTTGCGGAGCGTAAAAAAACCCGCAACTCCCGGCAAAGGAAATGATTGCAAAACATGACTTTCCCGTCAATCCACGCCCTATTAACCCGACCTAGCGGCGCTCAAATATAAGTTTTGCTGCTTGATGTAGGCGGCCACCCCAAGCCCAACCAACCCCTCCAAAGCCAGCCCCTGCCGAACCCTAAGCCGGATTTCCGTGCCTGAAACTTCCGGAATTTCAACCTCCGGCCACTGGCATTGTAAGTCCGAATAAATCCCGTCCTTCTCCGGAAGCGCTACCCCTTTCCTCTTGAAAACCAAAAAATCCACCCGTTTCGACCACTCGCCAAACCTGTGCCAGTGCGGCAAGGCACTGTATTGATCCAGTCCGATAATGAGAAACCAGCGCGATTCAGGCCTGCTGTTTTGCAAATAATCCAGAGTTTGCCAAGTGTAGGACGGCCCTTCCCTATCGATTTCATAGCGCGAAATTTCCACCCGCTCCATCCCTTGGAAGGCCTTCTGCAGCATACGGTAACGATGTTCCGAACTCGTCGGCGCCTCGTGGTCTGGGCTCGGAAGTTTATGGGGAGAGAGGTAACAGGGCATCACCACCACACGATCCAGGCCCCAAGCCAATGCTTCGCGCACCATGGCCTCGTGCCCCAGATGCACCGGGTCAAATGTCCCGCCAAATAAACCGATTTTTTTCATCTTTTATAAGATTTTTGTTTTCACGCCCTTTATAATCACTATTATTTTTTCTTACGTATGCAGGTCTTTGTTCCTAAGGAAACTGATTCAAAAGAACGACGTATCCCGGTAGTCCCGGCCACCGTCTCCAAGCTGACTGCACTGGGGGCTCAGGTTCAAGTCGAAAAAGACTTGGGCCAAGCCATCCACTTTACCGATGCCGATTACCAGGCAGCCGGGGCGGCCATTATTACCAACCGCCAGGAGGGGCTGGGTACCGCCGACATGATCCTGAGGCTTAACAAGCCGCCCGAACAGGAGATTCCTTTCATCAAAAAGGGCTGCATCCATGTCAGTTACCTCGACCCGTTCAATCATCCCCTGCTCACGCAAAAGCTCGCGGACGCGGGCGCAAGCGCCATTTGCGTGGAATTCATCCCCCGCACGACGCGAGCCCAGACAATGGACGTGCTCTCCTCCCAAGCCAACCTAGGCGGTTACGAGGCGGTCATCCTGGCCGCGCGTTATTCCAACAAGATTTTCCCAATGATGACCACGGCGGCGGGCACGATTCTGCCGTCCAAGGTGTTCATCGTCGGCGTCGGCGTCGCCGGTTTGCAGGCGATTGCCACGGCGAAACGCCTCGGCGCGAAAGTCACCGCTTATGACAGCCGGCCCGTGGTTGAGGAGCAGGTGAGGTCGCTCGGCGGACAGTTTTTGAAGATTGACCTGGGCGAAACCGGCCAGACCAGGGACGGCTACGCCAAGGCGCTGACCGAGGAGCAAATTCAGAAGCAGCGCGACGCAATGAAGAAGACTTGCGGCGATTCCGATGTGGTCATCACCACCGCCCAGGTGTTTGGGCGCAAAGCGCCGGTGCTCGTCACCGCTGAAATGCTCAACGCCATGAAACCCGGCAGCGTCGTGATTGACATGGCGGTCGAGACCGGCGGCAATGTCGAGGGCGTAAAATACGGTGAAGTGATTGACCGCAACGGCGTGAAAATCGTCGGCATCGCAAACCTGCCCGGCCGCGCGCCTCTCCATGCCAGCCAGGTTTATTCCGCCAACCTCCTGGCGCTCATCAGCGAATTCTGGGACAAGGAGAAAAAGTCCTTCGTGCTGAACCTGGATGACGAAATCATCAAGGGCTGCCTCGTCACGCACGGCGGCAGGATTGTGAACGAAAAACTCAGCCCCCAAACCAACTGATTATTTTATGAGCGAACAAATCCTGATCCTGTTCATCTTCGTGCTCGCGGCTTTCGTGGGCTTTGAAGTCATTTCCAAGGTGCCGTCGCTGCTGCACACGCCGCTGATGTCCGGCACCAACGCCATTCACGGCATCATCCTGCTCGGCGGCATGCTGGTGCTCGCCGCCGCAGACAGCGTACTGGTGCAGGCGTTCGGCTTCATCGCGGTGATTTTCGGCTCGGCCAACGTCTTCGGCGGGTTCATGGTCACGGACCGCATGCTGCAAATGTTCAAGAAAAAGAAATAACATGACATCCACGCTTGCCCTCATTTTCATTGGTGTCGCGGTCCTGTTCATCCTCGGGATGAAATTTTTGAGTTCGCCGAAAACGGCGCGCTCCGGAAACCTCATCGCCGCCGCCGCCATGTTGGTCGCCCTGCTCGCGACGATACCGCTGATGCGTTTTGCGGAAGGACATGAACAACTCAACATTCTTCTCATGATCGCCGGCATTTTGATCGGCCTCGGGCTCGGCGCCTTCGGGGCCTATTCGGTCAAAATGACCTCGATGCCACAGATGGTCGCGGCGTTCAATGGTCTCGGCGGCGGAGCGGCGGCGCTGGTCGCGGGCCTGGAATTTCTGCGGTGCTCGCACAGTCCGGAAGGCCTCACGGCATCCACGGCGGTTCCGATGTTGTTTGCCACGCTCATTGGTTCGCTGTCATTTTCCGGCAGCATCATCGCCTATTTGAAATTGGAGGGAAAATTTGAAAAGCCGTACACATTCCCCGGCCAGAATTTTTTCAACGGCCTAATCCTGCTCGTCATGCTCGGCCTGGCCGCTTACTTGATGGCCAACCATCAGGTCGGCCCGGCGGCGTTCATCATCATGTCTGCGCTGGCGCTGTTCTTCGGCATCGCGATGGTCATGCCTATTGGCGGGGCGGACATGCCGGTCGTCATCTCGCTCCTCAACTCCTTCACCGGACTGGCCGTGGCCGGGGACGGTTTTGTCATCCATAATCTTTCGATGATCGTCGCCGGCACGCTCGTCGGGTCTTCCGGCACGCTGCTCACCCTGCTCATGTGCAAGGCGATGAACCGGCCCGTCACCAACGTCTTATTCGGCGCCTTTGGCTCCAGCGGAGGAAGTGTGGGCGCCGCGGAAGGGATAGCCGGCACAGTCAAACCGATTCAGGCCGACGAAGCCGCGTTGCTGCTGGCCTATGCGCAACGGGTCGTGGTCGTGCCCGGCTACGGCATGGCCGTGGCGCAGGCGCAGCACCAGGTGCGCGAGCTTTCCGACGAACTCGGCAAACACGGCGTGGAAGTCCAGTTCGCCATTCATCCGGTTGCGGGCCGCATGCCCGGCCACATGAACGTCCTGCTCGCCGAGGCGGATGTGCCTTACGACCAACTCCAGGAAATGGAAACCATCAACCCTTCGATGGACCGCGTGGACGTTTGCCTCGTCATCGGCGCCAACGACGTGGTAAATCCCGCCGCGCACGAGGATAAGACCAGCCCGATTTACGGCATGCCCATCATTAAAGCCGAGCACGCCAAGACCGTCATCGTCATGAAACGCTCGATGGCCAAGGGCTTCGCAGGCATCGAAAACCATCTGTTCTACAAGGACAACACCCGGATGCTCTTCGGCGACGCCAAGGAATCCCTGACCAAACTCGTCCAGGCCGTCCAGCAAACCTGAGCGCATTTTTAACGCAACTCGCGATATATATCGCGAGCGGGAGGGCGTAAGGCGCAAAGACGCCAGAAATATTGTCTCTACAGGAGCGCGGGCGTCCCGCCCGCTTCTTCCGGCATCCTGCCGGAAGGTTTCTTTTGCTGCCCTCTGTTTTATGCGTCCGCATGAAAAGACGAGCGCCGCTGTCGCCCCATTTAATTTAAAAAATCTCGTCTATTTGGATCGGCATGAATAGCCTGTGCCAACGATAATTATATTCGTGCTTTTGTCCCAAGGAAACTACGAGACCACAGAAAAAGCCGTCCGAGCGATTCGGCTGTATTTAGCATAATCCGCTGATATCCTCATTTGTCATGTTTATCGACCGCTGCAGAATTTGGGCCAAGGGGGGAAAAGGAGGCGACGGCTGCTCCAGTTTTCGCAGGGAGAAATACGTCCCCAAGGGCGGACCGGACGGCGGCGACGGCGGCCGTGGCGGCAGCGTGATCCTGGAAGTCGATCCCCAGTTGAACAATCTGGTTCATCTCAAATTCCAACCCCACCAATTTGCCGCAAGCGGCAGGAACGGCATGGGCGCCCTCAAAACCGGGAAGAGCGGTTCCGACCTCGTCATCAAAGTCCCGCCCGGCACCATGGTCTATTATCTCCCGACTGCGGAAGGCAATTTTGAACGAGCTGTCGATCTGGCCTGCGGTGAACCGGCGGCGGATATGCTCAAACCGGGCCAGACCTTCGTGCTGGCAGCCGGCGGGCGCGGTGGCCGTGGCAACACCCACTTCAAAAGTTCCGTCAACAAAGCCCCTCGCAGGAAAGACGACGGCGAACCCGGCGAGGAAAAACAATATTTCCTGGAATTGAAATCAATTGCCGATGTCGGTCTGGTCGGCTTCCCCAATGCCGGGAAATCGAGCCTGCTGGCCGCTGTTTCCGCAGCCAAACCCAAGGTCGCCCCCTATCCTTTCACCACGCTGGTTCCCATGATCGGCATCGTGGAAATGGACAATTACACCCGTTTCACCGTTGCCGATATTCCCGGGCTGATCGAAGGCGCAAACGAGGGCGTCGGTCTGGGCCACGATTTTTTGCGGCACATCGAGCGCTGCCGTCTGTTGGTCTTTGTACTCGACATGGCGGGTTCCGAGAACCGCGACCCGGTGGAGGATTACCGCAAGCTGCGGACCGAATTAAAATTGCACAACCCCCTGTTGGCGGAGCGTCCGTTTATCATTGCGGCGAATAAAATGGACCTGCCCGAAGCGTCCGCGCACTTGAAAAATTTTAAAAAGAAATTCCGCCAAAAGATCATCCCGATCTCCACATCGGAACGCGAAGGCATCGATGTACTGGTGAAAGAACTCAGCCAGCGCCTTCCGGAACGCTAAAAATAGCAGCGCGTCTCCGAAATACCCAACACCTGTTCTCTCACGAAGACACGAAGATCACGGAGAAATCGGGACATGAGAATGTCCCGGGATTTTATGCGTACAGCACGAACTCTAACTCACCTGACAATCAGGATGCCGGCGATTGTTTCTGCAAAGAGCTTATGCCCTGCCGGGGAGAGATGAAGACCGTCCAACGTCGCACCCTCAGTGCCTAGAATCTTCGTGAAGTACCGCTTTGGAATCAAAGTTACACCATACTTCCTTGCCAGGTCCCGTTGCGCCTCACCAAATGCATTCTTGAATGGATAGAGTGGAAGTTCAACCATCAAAATGTGATGCCTGCCTTGATGAAGTCGATCGAGGATACTCTCCAGTCCCTTTCGGAACTGTTCGGATGAAGAAGGACCCAGGAGGTCGTTCCCTCCGATTTCCAAAATTACAACGGATGGAATGTTGGGGATTTTTGCAATTTGCTCCTGTGCGCTTTGTACATTGGCACCCGGTAGAGCCAGATTGCTCACACTAAGACCGGTCATATCAGATAGCAAAGGCGGCCACAACACTGTGTCTCGCCCCATCCCGGCGCTGATAGAGTCCCCAACAACATAAATCCGAGTGTGGGCCGACATCGTAAAAACAGGACTCAACTGGTTCAAAGATTCCTGGACCGCCACTGCGATTGAAACCACAACGACTCCCGCAGCAAATATGGCACGCAATCGTCGTGAATGTTTCCGATTACGAAACTGATTGATATATAAAAGAAATCCTGCTGTAAAAACGCACAATAAGACATATTCCCATGCTGGCAGAGGTGTGGCTGAAAGCAGCACCACAACCAAAGAGACAAGGCAGCCGATATTCGCCGATGATTGTGCAAGGCGGCTTTTCGAGAAAATAGTGGTTGTGACTGATGCCAGAAGCAATCCGATCCCAATGAAAAAGGCGGTTCCATCCGCAAGACCAAGTGCAATCTGATTCATTTTAAGTACTGTTCGGGCTGCAACAGATAAAATCAAGGGCAAACAACTCGGAATCGGCACTTACAAAGTAATCTTTGCGCTCAGAGTTCATCGTTTATCTCTTCTGAATAAACTTCCAAAGCGGTGTCGCATTCGACGGCTGCCGAACTTGCCACCGCACTCCATATCGCTTTCGACCAGAATCTTGGAGTACGCCGACAGAGCGTCAACGGTAAATTCCGCCTATTCCCACTCGATGGTCGCCGGCGGCTTGGAGCTGATGTCCAGCACCACCCGGTTCACGCCCTTGACTTCATTAATGATCCGGGTCGAAAGCTTGCCCAACAGATCATAGGGCAATTTCGCCCAGTCGGCTGTCATGGCATCCTGGCTTTCCACCGCGCGCACCGCGATGGTGAAATCGTAGGTCCGCTCGTCTCCCATCACCCCGACGCTTCGCACCGGAAGCAAAACGGCAAACGACTGCCAGATTTTGTAATACCAGCCGCTTAGCTTCATTTCCTCGACAACGACGGCATCCGCCTCGCGCAGAATTTGCAATTTGGCGCGGTCCACCGGTCCCAGGCAACGCACAGCCAGGCCGGGGCCCGGGAACGGCTGGCGCCAGACCATTTCCTTCGGCAAACCAAGCGCTTCGCCCACCGCGCGCACCTCGTCCTTGAAAAGCTGGCTCAAGGGCTCAATCAGCTTGAATTTCATCCGTTTCGGCAGGCCGCCGACATTGTGGTGCGACTTGATCAGCGCGGCCGGGTTGCCGTCGATCGAAACGCTTTCGATGATGTCGGGATACAGCGTGCCTTGCGCGAGAAACTTCGCCTTCCCAACCGAGCGGGTGGCGGCTTCAAACACACGGATGAATTCAGTGCCGATGATCTTGCGCTTCCGCTCGGGATCGCTCACACCCCTGAGCCTGGACAGGAAGCGGTCCGAGGCATCGACGACCTTGAGCTTCAAGCCCAGGCCCTTGCCGAAAATCCGTTTCACGCTTTCCACTTCATTGGCTCTTAACAATCCATTATCAACCAAAATACAGACCAACTGGCCGCCAATGGCCCGGTGCAGCAGGGCGGCAGCCACGCTGGAATCCACCCCGCCGCTCAAACCAAGGATCACCCGGTCCTTCCCGACCTTGTCCCTGATTTCCTCCACTGTTTTGTCAATAAACGAGGACATCGTCCAGGTTCCCTTGCAACCGCAGACGCCCTTGACAAAGTTATGGATAATCTCCCTGCCGCGCGGCGTGTGCGCCACCTCGGGATGGAATTGCAGGCCGAAGATGTTTCCCTTTTGCACCACGGCATAGGCGGAGTTTTCCGTTTTGCCCGCCGCTTTAAAGCCCCTGGGCAGGCGCGTGACTTTGTCGCCATGACTGTTCCAGATTTCAATGGAACCGGACAATCCCCGGAATAATCCGCATTTCCGGTCCACCTGTAACAGGCCCCGGCCATATTCGCGCCTCTGGCTTTTGGCCACTTCACCGCCCAGGAAATGGGCGAGCAATTGCATGCCATAACAAATCCCAAGGATGGGAATGCCCAGGTTGAAAATTTCCGGGTCGGGCTTGGGCGCGTCTTTTGCATAAACGCTGGCCGGACCGCCGGAAAGAATGATGCCCCGGGGCCGCAGGCTGGCGATTTTGCGGGCGCCGGTGGAATAGGGCACAATTTCGGAATAGACATTGGCCTCGCGGATGCGGCGGGCGATGACTTGGGTGTACTGGGAGCCAAAATCCAGAATAAGTATGCGTTCGGGTGTTTCCATGAAAGGTCTCAATAAGGGCCAAAGAGTCAAATACTGTCAGAGGGTTCGGACAGTTTGTCCAGCCTGATTCGCGCTCCACAGGACGGGCAACGGACCGAAACAATGGCCTGGCCGGCTTGAATTTTGTGCGAGCAGATCGTGCAACGATAGCTTCTGCGCGCGCTGCGTGAAAACCGGTATTGCCTCCATGCGGAAATTAACCATGCGGCAAAAATCACCGCAAGAAAAACAAACAGGTACCCCAGAAAGAGCGAGAGAAAATCGATTTTCATGGCGCGGGCGGGGCCGCCGGGGCCGGCTTTTCCTTGAAATGCCAGTAGATCAACGCCTTCCCCCACTGCGTCGGGGTGTCTGCAGCGGGCGCGAATTTCCAGTTCCTCAACTCGCGCACCGCAAGCTGGTCCACGCTTGAATCTTCGCAGGAACTGTCCACCAGTATATTTTCAATCATCCCCTCTTCATTGACCGAGAAGGAAAGTACGGTGGTCTTTAAATCCCGATCCACCGCGGGCTGGGGCAATTCCGTCCTTTTTTGGATGGCGCGTTCCGCCAGGCCTCCCGTGATCTGCACAACAGTCCCGCTAAGCTGAGGCGGTATTTCAATCTGCAGTCCCTTGGGATCAGGCTTCGATTCCTTCAAACTATCCGACACCTGTTGCGACAGCGATGCGATGTCGTCTTTCAGGACAAACTCACGGAACTGCTGGGGCAGCGGCGCGGACTCAGGCCCTTTTTGTTTCCATTCAGGCAGGCTCGAAATCCGCGACAACTCGGGCAGGGGGCTGCGGGGCAGCGCCATCACGCTCGGATCACGCCAATCCATCCAGACCATGCTCCCGGCGGCCACCGTGTCTGCTCCACCAGCCGACAGCAAAGTCACCTGCTGCGGACGCTGCGGCACACCGGCAGACGGCGGAGTCTCCACCTTGAAAATAAAAAAACAGCCCAAATGGCCCGCCAGCGAAATCAAAACAAGCAGTCCAAGCCAGCGCCGCTCCGGAGGCAGCAATCCTTCCCAGAGTTCATGCAGAGGCTGGGCATTCATGGACCGGAGTCCGCTCCCGGCGGCTGGGTCGCAATGACCACGCCGACATCGGCGGCAAGCGCGTGCGTGAGAATTTCCGTGACGAAACCATGCGGGACATTTCGGTCGGCGCGCAGCACGACCGTGGCATCGGCCTGCTTTTTCGAAATCCGCTTCAATTCTCCCTCGAGTTTTTCCATCGTGATCACCTGGTCGTTCAGAAAAATAACCGGGGGATCCTGCGCGGTGACGTTGAGAACATAGCGGATATCCCGGATGCCGCCATGCGAAGGCCCGCGCGGGAGATTCACCTTGACCCCCGGCTGGAGCACAAAGGTGGAGCTGAGAATGAAAAAGATGATCAGCGTCAGGACCATGTCGATCAACGGCGTCATGTCAAATCCCGCACCCAGCGGCTTGATATTCCTGCGTAATTTCATGGCATTAAATGGGACAACACGAAAAACATTTTAACAAAGAAAACATGGAGATTCAGGAGAAACTCAACAACCTCGAACAAACTCTGTGATCTTTTTGTGAAATCCTGTTCATCCTGTAAATCCTGTCCTAAATGGGCCTCCGGAAAGGTTGGACCTCCAAATAACCAAACAGCTTTTAACGGCCCGGCTCACTCTTGGCATCGGTACTTTTGTTGTCTGCACTTTTGGCATCCGTACCTTTGATTTCCGGCTTCGCGACAACGGGTTCTTTCTTGCCGTCATCGGCCCCGATTTTCTCCGGCGGGGCCTCCTGCAGCAGATGCACCACCTCAATCCCCGCCCGTTCCATGTCGGTCACGATGGCGTTAAGCCGGGACACAAGGTAATTATAGGCCACATAACACGGAATGGCCACCACCAGGCCGCCGGCCGTGGTGATCAGGGCTTCCCAAATACCCCCCGCCAGGTCGCCGATGGGAGCGGCGCCCATCGCTTCGTTCATTTTAATAAAAGCCTTGATCATGCCGGTCACCGTTCCCAACAGCCCCAGCAACGGCGAAACACAGGCCACCGTCGTGAGCAGGATCATGTTCGCTTCAAGGCGCGGCATTTGCAGTTGCGCCACTTCCTGGACGATCTCCTTCAGCTCGGCCTTGGGCATGTTTCGCTTGAGCACGGCTGTTTGCACAACCCGGACCGCGGGGCCGTAGGCTTCGTCACAACGTTCGAGCACCTCGTTGTAACGTCCTTGGCGCAACAGATTGGCTATGCCCTTGAGAAAGTGGTCAAGATTGAGCGAGCAGCGATGATAAAAAATCAGGCGTTCGGCAAAAACACCCACCGCCAGTACGCTGCCGAAAAGCAGGAACCACATGATGGGGCCCCCGCGCTGCATGATGTCTAAAGGACCCGATATCATGATCTTGATTGTTTCCGGGAAAAATTCCCCCGGCCTCTGTTACCAGATGAAAGAACGGGTCTGGGCGACAATTTTGCCGTTCCTCACCACCGAAATGCGCCAGGAATTCACATCGCCGAATTCCTTGTACGTTTCGCCGGTAATCGAAAAATGGCCTTTGACGCTGCCTTCAATGCCTTTGTAGGGAATTTCCAGCGTGGTCACCTTGTCGCGCGTGTGCGACTGGCGGTAGTCCATCCGCAAAATCAAATCAGCCGCAGGGCCTTTATTCGCCCAGTTCACCGTATAATAATGGCCTTTGCGCGATTCCAATTGCGCCTGGGTCACCGCCCCGTAGTTATAGTATTTGAATTCCTCCGCAATGCTCTGGTTATTACCCGTATGGGTCACGCTGGGATCGTTCAAGAAATCATACACCTTGCCGATGCCGATCTTGGCATCCAATTCCACCGGCAGGTCCCAGGGCTCAACCCGCGGAGGATACGCCTTGGCTGGCGGAAGTTGGGATTGGGCGGCCGTTTCATTCTTGCTTGCGTCGGGAGCCTGCACAGAAACGGGCTCTGGAGCCTGTTTTTTCGACGGCTTTGGGTTGTCCGCCAGGAGCTGCGCCCCTGCGGCAAGAAGGATCAAGGTAAGAAGGACTGAAATTCGCATACTTTTTAATAGCGGCAAGGGCTGATAAGTGTCAATTCCGCTCGTTCGCCCCCTGAACCAGAAAAGTAATCTCCCCTCTGACCTTGCCCGCCCGGAAATACGCCAAAACCTCTTCAGGAGTGCCCCGTTTGACCTCCTCAAACTTTTTGGTCAGCTCCCGCGCCACGCAAACCGCATTCTGGGGAATCACAGCCACGCAATCCTCCAGGGTCCGCAGGAGCCGGTAGGGAGACTCAAAATATACGCTGGTGCTGTCGCGCCCGGCTGCGGCCAGCAATTCCTTCTGCCGTGCTCCTCCTTTGACCGGCAAAAAGCCGCCAAAATAAAACGGTGTAATCTTCATCCCGGACGCCACCAACGCATGCAATACGGCCGACGGTCCCGGAATCACCTCCACATCGACTCCCTGTTTCAAGCAATCCCGGATCAGGCGCTCTCCCGGATCTGAAATCCCCGGCATGCCGGCATCGCTGACCAGCGCGATCGACTCACCCCGCTCAAAACGGGAGGCGAACTCTTCCTTGCGCCGTGCTTCGTTGAATTTGTGGTAACTCACCTGGGACTTGGAAATTTCGTAATGCTGCAACAGCAAACCCGTATGACGCGTGTCCTCCGCGGCGATGAGGCTCACTTCCTTCAAGACCCGCAAGGCCCGTATCGTCAAGTCTTCCAGATTTCCGATCGGCGTTGCGACCACATAAAGCTTTCCTGGCATCCGGACATCCTGCGCGAAAAGGAGCGCGGGGCAATTCCGATTTCGGCCATGCTGTTTATAGAGTGCGGTGACAAGTCCGCCAGCCGCCGGGGACACGACACCGCTTTGGATTCCACGTTTATTCGTTCCGACACAGCGATACGAATGGAGGTACGATCACTGTGCCGTCCCATTGGTGTTGGCATAATACCCACTAATTCAGACGCAGTGCCAACACACTCACAACATTGTATAAGCAAAACAATCTCCGGCCATATTTTACTTATATAATCTGCTCCCGTTATTTTTGTGAATAACATTAAATTGTAACAAACTTGAAATTGACTCATAATACCTCATGGCTTTAGGTGTGAGGCCATGCTTGGAAAATCTTCAATCAGGATTTTCTTTTTTTGTGTCAGCGGCTGCCTTTTACCTGAATGGCATGGTCTTGTGGCAGATGCCGCGGGCACTTTGGCCTGTATTTCCGATACCCGTACCCCTGCCATCCCATGCTGTGATCGAAGAGCCTTCGGTGTGTCATTTATAATTATATAAGCAGTCAGCACAACAAACCTCTGACTACCCGATCCGGTCATTTTAGCCTTTAAACAGAAACAATAAAGGAAGGAACCTTATGAAAAATACAGAAAAATGGGTATGTCTTGCTGCTTTGGCAATTTTGAGTGCGACAGCCGCCAGAGCGGACACCATCAATAGCGGAGTTTACATTGGAAACCTCTCAATCCAGCCAGATACCGGGGCCAATCCTGTTGAAGCGGGCGACCTCACCCTATCCGGCGCATTGGATGTATTTGGCAATACTTTGAACTTGGGCACCGCAGGTTCCAGCCCTGGAATTAGTTTTACCTATACAGACGATGCTACTGGACAAACCACCACGATCAACTTGGCCGGAGCGCGTAACAGCACGACTTGGCGCTGGCAGCAGAACAGCAGTGGAGGGATGAAGGATAAGATGAAACTGGATCAGAACAACGTGCTGACGATACAGGCGCCGGACTACTCCGGTGGAAACGCGGGAAAAATTGTCCTGACACCCAACACCAGTGGCAGCCAGATCACCATTGACGGGAATGCATTGCTGACGGCCTCGGCCGCTGCGGGCATCTATTTAACTCAAAGCGCGGCGGACCAAAGATATACCCTGGCAAATTCAATTTGGGCAGCGTCAGGCTCGAATGGAATTGTCACTTCTGATTCGGTTGGGATTGGAACCAGCAATCCAAATCCCAATACGGCTTTAACAGTATCCGGTGGTGCTGCGGGAACGGCGTTACAGTTATATGCACGTTCTACCGACGGACAATCTACTCCCGTATTTTCCGTGGGAGATGCGATTGTGCCTAATCGGAATTGGATTGACTCGTACGGAATCATGAGAGTTGGAACAGGATTGGTGGTCGGTTCAAATACATTCAATGACCCCAATGTCGGCACCACGTTTCCAGTGGGATTGTATGTTGTAGGCGGCTCTTGCTCCATGTTTGTTTATGGCACGGACAGTAGCGACGACAGGGCGATGATGAGATTTAGATCCAAAAACTCAGCCTTGATGTACATGGGAGTAAAATATAATTCCGGCATGACGCAGTGCGGTTTTTTTAATCAAAACGGCGATTCTAACAATCCGTTAATGGTTATAAATAACGGCAATGCCGGCAATTCCGGCGGACAAGTCGGGATTGGCACAGGCAATCCGGCTGCGCAGTTGCAAATCAATGTGGCCAATCCAACTTATATCGGGCAAATAGTGAAGGGGGCAGCCTCACAAACAGCCAACCTCACACAGTGGCAGAATAGTTCAGGAACGGTATTGGCGAAAATTGATGCCAATGGAAATTTCACGACTAACGGTAATGCCACAGTTACCGGCAGCATGGCTGTGCAAGGCCCGATCACCGCCGCTCCCGGTGGAAACATCCCCATGTTCACAGGCAATTGATTGGAGCTTTTACCCGCATGACGCGACACTTTCCACGAGTTGTTCCACTAGGAGCACAGGCGTCCCACCTGCTCCTTCCGGCATCATGCCGGAAGGCTTTCTTTGTTTTTACGCGCCTCTGGAGAGTTGTTCACAGTTCCCGTTCCGTCCTTCGTCCTCTTGCGTCTTTTGCCCTTTGCGTCTTGGCGTTAAATTGCTTGGCTCCCTCTCTCTCCGCCACCCAGCCGGCTTGGTGGACCGCCCGCGGCGCGGTTAGCAGCTCTCTGAGCGCGAATGACTACGCGGTAGTCAACCAGGGCCAGCTCAAGCAGTTCACCCAAAAAGCCGTCCAAGAAATGAACGTCGGCCTGGCTGGTGGAGCGGGCAGCGACCTCAACACCCTCGTCACCGGCTGGCAGCAGGAATACCAAGCCAACGGTTGGAACGGGACCAACCCAAAGCCCTCCGACTTCACGGTAATGACCGTCGGCCAATTAAAATACATCGCCGGCAAAATCTGGAGCCGGTTGGTGGCCGCCGGCTACACCGCCTCAGCGCCCTCCTGGCTTGCCGTCAACGCAGCCACCGATAACCAGGCTGCCAACCTCGGTCAGCTCAAAACCGTCTTTAACTTTAATCTGAGCAACTTTCTGCCCGCCGCCTGGCAACAACAGAACTTTGGACATACTGGCGTGGATCCCAATGCCGATCCCGATGGCGACGGGCTCAGTAACCTCCAAGAATATCAGGGAGGCAGCGATCCCAACAACTATTACAACCAGGACTCCTACACCATCACCCCGCAGGTCACGATCGTCAGCGGAAACAACCAGACAAGTGATCCTGGTACCTTTGCAGCAAATCCTTTGCTTATCCAAGTAACCGACAGTGCAACAGGCCTGCCGCTCTCCAATGCGCCAATAACATTTAGTGTCACGCAAGGCGGAGGCAAGCTTACGACCATAAACACGCCCGTCGCCCAGCAATACGACAGCCTGCCCATGCGGACTGACATCAACGGCTATGCTGTTGTTTATCAAGGAACAACTGCAAATGTTTATTATTTGCAACCTGCCGGGGAAGGAATAATCAGCCAGATCAGCGTCACAGCGGGAACCGGGTTCCCCGCCCAATTTACGGTTACCACCAATTATATCAGTGTCCCGGCCGACCCAAGCAATTTCAGCGTGACCACAAACGGAGACGGCAGCCTGACTTACTCCTGGCAGGATAATTCCGGCAATGAGACGGGCTTTGTCATCCAGTATCAGCAAAGCAACGGCAATTGGGTACAGTTGGGAACGGTCGGCGCCAACCAAACCAGCTTCACCGTGGACGCCGCCACAGCCGCCGCCGCAGGCGTCAACGGTTCAACCAATGCCCGCAGCGTGGCCACCAACCCAGCCGGACAGTCAGGCGGTTCCAACCAAAGCAATCCCCCGCCGCCGATTCCTTCCTCTCCGACAAGCCTGAGCGGATCGTTTGACGATTCCGGCAACATGAACCTTTCCTGGACGCCTTCAGCGGGGGCAACCAGTTATCAGATCGAACGCGAAACGCTGAGCACAGGAACCTGGGAAAATCTGGGCACCGCAACGGGTGCCACTTATCAGGACACGAGCAGAACGGCCGGAACTGGTTATCATTACCGGGTCAGCGCAATCAATTCGACCGGCTCGGCAACTTCGAATGAATTCCCGGCTTCCAGCTATGCGGTGATTGATCTGGGATTGAATTTTGTGCCGGTTGGGATTAATAACAGCGGTGTGGTGGCGGGAAACGGGCCTCCAGACGGCAACCCAACAGGCGCTTGGGTCCCGCAAGTCTGGAATCAGGGGGTTCTGACTGCGCTTCAATTGTACCCGGGAAACGGGGTTAGCAGCTCTATTACCAGCATCGACGACTCCAACCACATCACGGGGCAGATTCTTGGCAATGTTTACGATTCGGATGGTAACCCGATCGGAAATGATTCCGCCGCCGGTTACTGGACCAGTACGACAGAAGTACCCCTACGTATTGGACTGGGATGGCAGGGTGTCATGGGAGGACCCAACGATACAGGACCTGCAATCATCAGCGACGAGGGCTTTATCGTGGGACATGGCGAAGGAGGTTATGTGCTCCAGTTTGATCCATCGGATGCCCCGCCGAATTTAGCTCATCTTTTATCGGACACTTTAACTCGCGTCGATGTAACCGGAGCAGCAGGGACTTCGAGTTGGTGTGGGTATGGGTACTACGGACCCGGACCGGTCATAAACGGAACGACCTATACCACTTCTCCCACGCTCCATCCGTATGCCATTAACGATAGCAACCTGGTCGTGGGCGGAGACGGTTCCAATGCCAAGCTGGTGCAGGTTTCAGGATCAACCCTTCAAATCACCAACCTGGGCTCGGGCGCAGCAAAAGCCCTCAACAACCACACCAGCACCATCAGCGGCAGTTCCACCCCAACGCCTCAGATCATTGGATTCGATGGCCCAGGCAACGGCACACTCTGGGAAAAGACCAAGTTCGACGGCAGCTCCTCGGACACCTATATCAAAAAGAATCTTAACGATCTAATCCCAACAACAAGCGGCTGGGTTTTGCAAAGCCCCACCTACTCCAGCCCCTGCGTCGCCATCAACAACTCGGCCCTAATCGTCGGCACCGCAACCTACTCAGGCTCCGATTCCTCCATCGCCCCAGGCCAGCACGGAATCATGCTGATTCCGTTTGAAGTGGTTAGGGAAACTCAACCCGGAAGCAGCCAATATCATAAAATAGACCAAGTCCCGCTTTTCCAGGGCGACCCCAGGCAGTTTGGAGAAAACGATACTGGGGTAGAATCCATCCCCCTCAATATTACACCCCAAATGACAATTTCAGCCGGTGCCTTTTCGGCGGATCAGCCCGACAGCATATTTGTTCATCTGGATGGCAAAGCGACGGGGGAATTCAACGGGACTTTGGTGGAAACCGGAAACAATACAAACACATTTGCCAACAATGATGGCACTGTGACTGTTGTTTTGAACTCCGCGAATGCAAATGCCTGGCAGGCCATCGTTTCAGTTGCGGCCTTGGGTTACTCAAATACACCATTCACGTTGAAGCACACCGGAACGAATACTTATGCCTCCTTTGTGCAATTGGCTGAGGCAGACAATGTTTATTTGGACGACGGAGCCATTGATACGCTTCATATCAGCATCCTGTATGGTGACGCCAATTCTCCAGTGGCCAATCTGGGCCAGCCTTTGGCTGTAACCGCGGTTGAAACAGGAGCCAATACTCGCCAATTTGTTGATGCTGCCAATGGCATAACTGTCCAAGTACTCAACAATCCCACCTTCGACAGTTCCGCTATTGATGTTCTTCAATGCAAAATTTACACCACAACTGATCCACAGAGCGCGGTGACCGTTGAACTTCTTGAAACAGGCCCCAATACAAGGAATTTCACCAGTCAGACCCGCCAAATTAGCCTGCTTGATGACCATAGCAGCGAAGCCAACGATCCGGAAACCCTAGGCAGCGGAGTGTGTTTTGTAAAAATGCCACAGATAACCGGCTTGAATTCGATTAAAATTCATACTTCGGATCAAGAAAATGATCCGGGGGTGGAAGTTCCGCTTCAGGCCATGCCAAATCAGCCAGGCATGATGATTTCAGAGCCGTTCATCTTACTGCCCCAAGACTCGCAGAAAGAATATGCCCACTATAACAGCACCACTCTTCATAACGTGCGTTCCGCAGTCAGCAATGCCGATCACATCAACTATAACTTTGTATTTGATAATGCCCCGGACACAAAAAGTGGCGTCAAGACAGCAGTTCAGCGCGGGCTTTTTGCTGCGTGGTCAGTCCCTGAAATGATGAGAGGAAACCCCGAAGTCGAAAGGCATTTGCGGGGCTATCCGGATGCTGCAACAGAAAGCCAGAATGTGCCGCCGGATTCCGTTATACAACAGGATGAGCAGCGGATGCTAAATAGCCTTGCAAATGTCCGAACGGATGGAGATGCCAATCTTGAATTATACGGCAATGTCAGAAACAAGAATTTGCTTTGGGCTGACAATACCGACATCGGAGACGTGCTGCGCCGCTATGATTATGTTCTATTGGCCTGTCACGGGATGACCCGTGCTTCGCATTTCGATTTTTATCAAACCCCGGAAGCTCCCCGTGTTGGGTTCCAAGGCTTTGTTTTAATGAAACACCAGAACGGCAACATACAATTTCAGGGTTACACGCCTGACGATGTCAAGATGATGACTTTGTTGGCGGCACCGAAACTTGTGTTCCTGAGCGCATGTGGCTCGGCAGAAAATCGGCAAGGAGCCAAGACCCAGGAAATGCGGGATGCCTTCCGTTCCTATGTCTATATTGGCTGGAGCGACGAAGTCTTCATGCGCCAGGCAGCGTATGCAGAGGAGAGATTTTTCAAAGAGTTTAAAGAGGATACAACAGTTCTGACAGCCCTTGACCGCGCCAGTTCAGAATCGCCGGCCAAAATCGAATTGGCTGACATGGCCAATCACCCGGATGAAGTAATTGCGCAATTGAATAGGTTGGAAGATATTGCGCCCAGTTCTTATACGGCAAAGCAATTGATTGAAAAGAAGGTGCCTGGGACCGTGCAAAATCCATGAAACAAATCGCCTTCATCACATTGATATTATTTGGCTGTTGGGCACAGGCAGTCCCAATGGCTTCCCCATCAGATACAGAAACAGACTCGGAAAGCGCCTGCCGTCACAAAACCAGTGTTCTGGTTGATAAAATCAACCAGTTTTATTTGGAGAATGGGTTTAAATCTTCATTGATACAAGTTTCGAAATGGAAACTGGAGTTGACAGATGCTCCACATGACTACCACCAGGGGGCAATTCGATTAAATGGTTATAAAGATCCGAATCCAAGCCAGGTTGCAACATTCAATTTTTTACAAACATCATTCAAATTTATTCAGTTTTTTAATGATAACTATCATGCAAACGCACCTTTCTATGACGCGCCCGAACGAATTCCCAAATGGCCAAAGGAGAAGGCGGAACAGTTAGCCTCCGAGTTTGCTAAAATTTTTTTGCAAGATTGGAATCTTGCAGACTTTAAATTTGAAAAAGTTGTTTGGGAATCAAATTCAGGCGGCGGGGGACCAATAGGTAAGCCCATGAAGTACAGCGAGGGTTATTGGATTGCAATTCTCCGGCGCACAACTCCCTCTGGAGTTCCTTTTGATGATGATTCGATTATGGTCGATATTAGTGAAACGTATGGCCCATACATCCTGAGTCTGTTTTATTTGACCCACTATGAAGAAAAGCCATACCAAAAAATTGGCGAAGACAAGGGCTTGCAGCTTGCCAACGAAAAACTGCCTGAAATCCTGAAGCTGCAGGGGTTGGTTTCGGATACCAAGACCATCAGTGTTTTAGAAAAGCCCAGGATCCGGGAAGTCATTGTTCGTCCCAATTATTGGCCCAAAACTTCCAAGCGACCCGTCACCTTGGAAGAGCGGTCTGAGGGCCGCCCCGCTTACATCGTCACGTACCATGTTTTAACAGCAGTAGGAAATAAACCTGTTGTGGTGTACATTGATTCCGAAACGGGCGATTTTTTGGGCGGAAATTACTAACGCTTTTGTCGGATGTGAAAAGTTCAGGACTTTTCACTATGCTCTGTTCTCCGCCAGGGAACATTTTGGGTGCGGGTGAACCAACGGAAATACAAACCGCCCCTATCCCGACAGACAAAGTGGGCAATCTTTTTACTTGGGGCACCTCATATATCCACAGCGTGGGAACTTTGTGGGTGTTTGTCGGAACTGAGTTCAATTCATGTTGGAACTTTGTCGGAACATCGTTGGAAATCATGCCCCCATCCCAACGTCAAGGCCTCCAAAAATGACCTCCTAAACGGTTGGCCTTGGAGTTGAAGGGACGCAGAACACGGCACCCCGAACAGGTTCGGTCAAGGGCCGTTCACGGTGCATCCGTCATGCTTCATTGATGCTTCAGTCATTCTTCTTTTGTGCATCACCATGCTCCGCACTGTCGATTGATACCTGTGCCACCGAGATGCTCCGGGGCGGCGCTTCCGTCCGGCATGTGCAGGAAATGCTCGGTCACAGCCAGATTACCACCACCCAGGTGTACACCCGCGTTGTGCCGGTCGATCTAAAAAAGGTTCATCAAAAAACTTCTCCCAGCGAACGGTTGAAAAAGATCGACGTGCCTGCCTTCCAGCGCCTCGGCTGGGGCGGAGAAAAAAGACACAGGAAATGGCGTGCTTCCACTCCCGCAAAGGCATAGCGTGAACCCAGTGAATGTCCCAAGTCTCTATCTGGATACTTCCGTCATCGGCGGGTATTATGATCCTCCATTCCAAGTTGCGACTCGTGAGTTGTGGCAAAAACAGCAGGCGGGAAAATACCGGTTCGTCTCCTCCCTGCTGGTGGATTTTGAAATCTCCACCGCACCCCAGCAAGTGCAGGACTTGATGCAACGCACCTTTACAGAAGCCGACTTGTTGCCGCTCACAGTGGAAGTGGAGGCATTGGCCCGGGCTTATATGGCTAAAAAAATTGTCCCATCCAAATATGCCGACGATGCCACCCATGTGGCCATTGCCGTGGTACATCGAGTGCCGGTGTTGGTCAGTTGGAACTTCAAACATCTGGTCAACCGAGATCGACGCACCGCGTTCAACGCGGTAAATTTGTTGCAGGGGTATCCTCCAGTGGATATATTGAGTCCGTTGGAGTTGTAAAATTATGGCAACGCGCAAAAAAACAGTGGATGCATTGGCGATATCCCGACGAGGCCGGGAACGAGTGAGTGCGTTATTGTCCCGGTTAAGCCACAAGGAAAAAGTGGCTTTGCTCAATACGCGCTTGTCCCGGTTCCGGCATGGCAAACCTTTAAAGATCGCTGCCTAATCCGTTCTGGTGCCGTCTTGGTGAGCCGCAGGGTTGCCACGTCAACGTGCTCTCAAAGCCAAAACTGTCTAAACAGCCGTAAAGTTGGCTCGACTCTCATTCTTTAGCTGCCAGATTAAGAGCCGTGGGCTACTTCCTGAAACCCGAGATAGGTACAGGGAAAAACCGCGCTTTTTGGCGCGGGTCAAATGGAAATAATGCCCTAATCGTCGGCACCGCAACCTACTCCGGCTCCGACAACTCCATCGCCCCAGGCCAGCACGGAATCATGTTGATTCCGTTTGAAGTGGTTAGGGAAACTCAACCCGGAAGCGGCCAATATCTTTTTGGGGTCAACTCTCAAGAGGCTGTTGAAAAAGGGGATAAGTTAGCTTGAACATAGTGTACGGCCTGCTTGTCTAATCAGGATGCGTGGACGACAGCAAAAGCAGCAACCCTTGTTTGTGAATATCCGGCTGGAGGAGATGGTTCCGGGGAATCATCTTTTACGGCGCATCGAGCGCAAGATTGACTTCAACTTCATCGACCAAAAGACCCAGGACCTCTACAGCACAATCGGAAGGCCGTCAATTGATCCCCAAGTTTTGGTGCGAATGATGTTTATCGGGTATCTTTTTGGCATTCATTCGGAACGCCGTCTGTGCCAGGAAGTGCATTTGAATCTGGCTTACCGTTGGTTCTGCGGCTTGGGACTGGAAGACAAGGTGCCGGATCATTCGACCTTCACCAAGAACCGGCATGGGCGTTTTGCCGGAACGACCTTGTTCCGGGATTTATTTTATGCGGTGGTGGACCAAGCCTTGGCGCGGGGCTTGATCCAAGGGCGGCATTTGAGTGTCGATGCCACCACGATGCAGGCCAATGCCTCCTTGGACAGTCTGGAGCCGATTGTTGTCCCCATGAGTGCGGAAGGCTACTGGCAGGAGGTCGAGGCGCAGAATCCGGTGCCGGAGGAAAACCCGCCGGATCCGAATCCGGATTCCAAAACGGACAAACCTAAAATCAGCAACGCAACTCACCGCAGCCAGAGTGCTCCCCAAGCCAGACTCTTTGCCAAACGTTTTGAGAAGACCCGCCTGCCTTACTCGGACAATGTGTTAATGGATAATGGAAGCCGGTTTATTTTGGACGTTGAGGTGACCGAACCCAATGTGCATCAGGAGGGCCAAGCCGCCGCATCGATGGTGCAACGCAGCCGCTTTCGTTTAAAAATTGATCCTCAAAGCATAGGTGGAG
>JAQTNW010000031.1 GCA_028713655.1 Candidatus Methylacidiphilales bacterium
GGAACTCATCAATCGAACCCGCGAAGTCCTGATCTCCGCCAAAGGGCGATCTTCCCAGCCAGAACTCCACAAAGTTGATGTTGGACACGTTCTTGCCGCCCAGCGATGTCGTAACCGGTGAGCCGAGAGAACCGCCCACCGGGGCGATGTACAGCGACTGGGTATTACCCGCCGCGTCATACACGCAGGCAAAATAATACTTCGTGCCGGTGGAAACCAGCGGCCCAACGGCGACCTGCTGCGAGCTTCCGGTGGCAAGGAAATCCACGCGGCCATGGCCGTCATTTCCCTCGGAGGAAGTCAGTCCAAGGAAGGAACTCGTGTCCGTGTTCCCCGGGAAAAAGACCTTCTCCCAATTCGCAATCGCGCTCTCGGTAAACCAACCTTCGAAGCTGGCGCTGGTCAGCCCGCTCAAGACCGACGTCGGCAGCGAACCATACGCAGTCCCATTGCTACCGCCGGACAACTGCAACGCGCCGCCGCTGATGCTGGCGCTTCCGTTCAGCGTACCATTGGCCGTCCCAACGCTGTCATTGAAGTTGCCCGCGTTGAACGTGTATTTGTGGGTCAACGTCGCAGCACTGGAGGTGGGCAGCGAATAAACCCGCACCCAGTCAACCAGGAAAGTGGAGTTGTTGACCATCCCTTTCAGCGGCCAGCCGCCGCCGAGCGCGTAATCGATCATGACATAAAACGGGGCCGTCACATAGGCAGTCGGGGTTGGTATCTGGTTGACTTGAACGCCGTCAATATACCAGGTGAAATAATCAGGAGCGACCTTGCAACCGTAAATGTGATAGGCCTGCCATGGCTTGGAACCGTCCGGCATAGGGGTTTGGGCTGAATGAAGAGCGGTGGGCGGCTCGGATTGGGAGCCATCGGCATTCCAGTTGTGCGTGTTTTCCGCAATAAGGCCCGGAGAATCGTCATGGCTGACGCCATACCACTCGAAGATGTCAACTTCCACCCCCTTCGAGCCCGTGCCCCAGTTGGTGGTTCCCAGCCAAAAGCCGGGCCATGCGCCCGATGCGGAGTCCGGCATTTTGCATCTGATTTCAAAGTAGCCGTATTGCTGGGAAAAACCCGCCCGGGTGGTATCCACCGATGAGAGATTGCCCGAATGCCACTTGCCCAACGCAGTGACAGTTACAAGCTCCGTGCTGCCGGACTTCATACCCACGGGGCCAAAGGTCAAAAAATCCAAGTCATGGAAGTTGCCGTCATACCACACCGCATCCCGGTTGATAATGGCGCTCGTGGTGATGATTTGTGGGTAGCCGCAGTCGTACTCCGCGTCACCACCGGCGGTTTCATAGGTCATCAGGAAATAATCGTGATTGGCGGCCAAGGTCACGGGAGTCGTCAGATTCGCATAGGCAAAAGCGCCCGCAGGCTGGCCGGCAGTGTTGACACTCGCCGAGCCATTGGGCACATCTACTCCGTTGGATGCATCTATCAGTTTGACAACATGGCTCTGCGAGTTGCCCGAGATAACCCAGCGTCCCACGCTGTTGATGACCACGGGGCTCCCGCCAGTCGTGAATCTAAACCCCTCCCAGCCGGTCCAACTCGTTCTTGACGCCACATCGTTCGTGTTAATCCACGCCTTGTCTGTGAGAATGCCGCCATTGGCGGTGAAGGCGGCCGTGTCCCATACCGAGTCGGAATAACCGCCGGACGAACCGTAGGGCGGCCAGTAGTACCAGGTTGTGGAACCCTTGGGAGAATTACTGGTGACGCTGACGCTGTTAAACTCATCGGCAAAACTCAATGTGTAACCAGTGAGGTCGATGTCGGACTGCGCCTGGACATTGGCGACGGGAGTGAAAAAGGCCGCCAGGGCCAGGATGGCAAGGATACAAGTTTGGATGAGGGTTGTTCTTATTTTCATGTTAGTGTTCATGCTCCTTATTGTTATGATCGCTTTACTGGCTACAGGTTCAGGCAAAAAAAATATTAGAATGGGATTACCGGACATAGCTCCGCTTATTCTTGGGTAAGCACATTCCTCTCGTTCCCATTGATCTTGTTTTTCCATCAATCTAATTGCACCCGAAAGAAATCAGGCGCGCTTTTGCTTTTAACGTCAACGAAGGCTCTGGCAATTTACAGTGGCATTGCGCCACATCCTCCCGGCGGGCAACATGCAACCCATCTCAAAAGTCCGCTGCTGCGAACAATTCAAACTTCTAAATTCTGACTACTATCTTCTGTCTTCCGGCCTCTTTCTTCTGATCTCAGGCCTCCGTCCTTTCCCCTCACGCTTTGCGGGCGCTGAATCTCCGCAAGACAATGAGCAGCCCCAACCCGCCCAGCAGCATCGCATAGGCGGAAGGTTCGGGAACAGTGGTCAGGCTGAAGTTGTCGAATACAGCCGTGCCTGGATTGAGGTTGCCGTCGTTATACCCCCCCTCGGCGAGGCCGACATCGAGAGTGGCAGGGAGGTCGGCGCGCGTCACTGAGTTGCCAAACTGAGTGTAAGTGGAACCGCCGTCCGAAGAGAGATAGGCCGTGAAAACACTACCCACGCGCGTTATCTCTAAATAGTTACTTGCGCCTGGAGCCACCGAACCGCTGGGATTCTGATCGCTCTGGCTGCCGCCGACGACACTCCGGACGTAGTTATGGTTGGCCTGCTGCTCGCCGAGCCAGAAGTAATTCGCATTCGCGGGCACGTTGACACCTGTTAGCAAGGTTGGATCGGCTGCCATGAGGCCGGCACAAGAGTAATTGAGTGTGGTGTTGCTAACTAAATTCACCGTCGCGGTGAAGTCACCGGTCACGCTCATATAGAGCAGGTGCGCGGTGTTCTGGTTGCCTTCGAAATGTCCACCCACGTCAGTAATTGTAAGTTGGCCCGGGTTGGCGGTGGTGTTAAATGTGGAATTAATGTTGGTACTGGAGGTAACAGTAGTACCATTAGTATCACCAGTAACGGCATAGGCGCCGGTCCAGATCGTGCCCGCAACATTCCCACCGGTGTAGTCGTGGCTAACACTAAAGTTATCTACAATCTGCGCGGAGAGCGTGTAGGCAGAAAAAAATGCGCAACCCATCAGCAGCGCGCTCAAAGACCGAAAACAGCGAAGCCAAAGATTGCTCCTGCTCAACCCCAATGTACTGGGTATTGGTTTCATATGTTTTTGGGATATCACCATTGCTCAAAACAGTCCAGAAGCAGACGTCCGAACGTTCGGTTCCAAACGAAACTATACTAACCAGCATATTCCATACTCATTTCAATGGCCAACCTGTTAGCGCCGGAACGCAACAGCGGAAGGACACGCACTGGGCCTATGCAGGTTATTGCTTCAGAGCTCGATACATTTTTCATGCTCCACACTCTGGACGTTTGCTCACTATGCCTGTCGGAGTCTGCGGTTCCACCTGAGTTTCAAGTCCCAGATTTTCCATCTGTGATTATCTGCGAAATCCGCGGTTAAACCCCTGCTCGTTTTAATCTTCATTCTCAGCGTTCTCAGCACCTTCCAGACCTCCATACCTTTGGCGTCGGAGGTTGCGGTCAATGATCCGGCTTCGGAATCAACAGCGTGCGTCCGGGATGCCACGAGCCGCGAATGGCTGTATTTTTGGCAACCTTCGGTATGCCAAACTGGCGGCTGTGCATGAGAGAAACTATCAGTTCCACTGTGGTTGCGCCTATCTCCCTTCGATTGGAAAAGATTCCCGCCCAGTCGCTCACATCATCGTCGGTGGCAAGGTGAACGACTCCGACGTCCTCGGGAACACGATACCCGGCTTCCTCCACACAGGCCACGATCCGATTGCTATGGCAGGCGATTACGTCGGGTTTGTAACGGGACAACCAGACCGCAATTTGCTTTTTCGACAAGGGCCAGTGCATCTCATTTTCCCCGGGATAAAACAGGGGCGGAATCTTGTCGAGTTTCGGAGTCATCGTCTGGAAATAGTGCGCTGCGGCACGGATGGAGCGGGACGAACTACGATCCATATATTCCGAAAGACAGACTCCGATACGCCGATAGCCGCAGCGTTTCACCATTTTGAGCGCGAGGAGAAGGTGGTAAAAAGTATCGCCCATAACCCGGTGAAGACTGGGTACGAGCATATCTCCTCCGAAACTGACGCCAGCCAGATGATCCCAATTGAGCCGGAAATGTCTGACAGGAGGGGTGAGGATGACTCCTTCGATGCCGCGCTGGTCAATAATCCGGCTCATGCGCGCCATGTTCATGCCGGGTTCTTGCAGCCAGAGCTCCTCAAGATAATAGCCGAGTTGCGTGGCGCGTTCGCGCGCGCCTGCCAGATAAGGCGACATGAATTTGTATTTGTGCCAGGAGTCCATTTCCACGGTGGTGTTCACCCATGCAATGGGCAGCAAATCCTTGGATTTGGCATCCCTTACGCTCGCCATCACGGAGGCAATGCGGGCATCGGGGACATAACCCAACCTTTGGGCGATGCGAAGAATCCGTTCCCGGGTCGCCTTACTGACGCCATGTCGGTTCTGCAAGGCATCGCTCACGGTGGTTTTCGAAATTCCCGCCGCACAGGCAATATCATGTAAACTCACTCTTGAAGATTGCTTTTTCACCAGGCGCAACTATTACAAAAATTGAAATAAAAAGAAATATTTTGATGGAGCCATTACCAGCCAAGCCGTATGAATGGACCCGCTGGAATCCCAAAACTACCTCTTCCGCCAAGACGCTGAGGATCATTCTTCGAGACGATTGACACACCGGCTGATACCAGTCTTCAGCAAGTCTTCGCCGAAGTTCAGCAGCTAGTGGTCTGTTTTCCGTGAAATGACGGGTTGGCCGCTTGGGATTTGCGCTGCTGGCAAGACGCGAGCGCAGGCCCCTATCTGGACGATACGGGACAAGCGAGCAACACAGCCAGCGGTGCAAAGAACAGCGGCCCGGAGGGTTGCGCGGAAAACAGACCACTAGCCCGGATGTTTCACACGCTTCTGAAAACCTCAGCAAAGTGTCCTGCTCCAAAGTGTGGCAGGAACTGGGGTGCAGGAACATCCGGGTTACAAGCAAAACCGCCTGAATGGGTATTTTGTTTTGATTTTTGAATTGGAACTGCCTTATTTGGAGGCGGTTTTGCAATAGCCTGCATATGCCCAACTCGTATCTTTCCGCTGTTACGTCCCGGCGCTAACAGGTTGACCATTGAAATGAGTATGAAATATGCAGGCTAGCCCAGCTTGCATCCAATCAAGCACACATGAAGCTTCGCAACCTTACGGATGGAATCTCTTCACATTACTCGCCCGAAACCTGCCGAAACGTATCCGCCTCTGGGGATGCTTTTCCTCATGACGATTTCGGCGATGATTTTTCCGTGGGGAAATAGACGGTATAAGGCTCGTCCTTGATGTCATACAGGGGTTTGAAATGCAGCCCGCGCTCCTGGCCTTTCAACCGGAATGTGTCTTTCCATTCGCCCCACTGGCGCTCGTTCTCGGGTACTAGAAAAGCCGACGGATGCGCCGGGTCGATTCGGATGCGGCGCTCTTCGTCCGTCAGGCCGGCAAGCACAACGGGGCCTTCCACAAACGCCACGGTTTCCGGTTCATCCGGAATGGGACTGAGAGTGATTTGCCTCGGAAACACAACCGTGAACTCCGCATGGTTCCAGACACGCCGGATTTCAAAAAATCCCTGCTTATTGGGCTTGATCGGAGATTCCTTGCCGTTCTCTTTCAAAAGGGCTTGCGACGCGATCCAGCCCGGCACGCGCAGGGACAAAGTCCATTCCGAAGGCTTCTCACACTGGATTTTAATTTTCACCGACCAGGCGCTGGGACGGTGGCGCTCACCTGCAATCGTGGCATTATCAACGGCGCAGCCTCCCTTCGTGATGTCCCAATCCTGTGTCAATGTAATCCTGGATCCGTTCAGGTTATGTTCGAGGCGGCTGGGAATATATTGCGCAATCTGAATGCCAGCTTCGGACTCGTAATAAACCAGCGACGGGTAATAGGAATGCGCCTGGACGAGGGTGCCGTGGCAGCACCAGAAATCGCGCGTGGGATGCCCCCAATGTTTTTTGGAACCGGCGGCCAACGGCAGATAATAAAGCACCATCCCTGTGTTAGAATTCTGCGAAGCCAGTATCCCGTTGTAAAGGTTCCTCTCGATGTAATCGAGATGGGACGAATGGCCCGTCCAGCGGAAGAGATAATCCGCAAGCCGGATCATGTGATAGACAGTGCAATGCTCCTGGTTCTTGTCTCCGAGCCGTGCCGCAAATTCGTTGGGCGGGCACCAGATTTCACCGGAGTTCTGGCCTCCGGTGCAAAACGCGCCGCGGTCGGTCACGGCGCATTTCCAATACGCCTCCGTCATGTCGCGCCAGCGTTTCTCGCCTGTAACTTCATACATGCGCGCGGCGCCGAGGATTTCGGCAATCGTGGTGTTGGCGTGGCGGTTGGTCAAAGCGTCCCTGCCTGCCAGAATCTCGGCATAAAATTTCTCCCTGCTGTAAAGCCGGGCAAGCTCCAGATGCTTCGGATCTTTCGTGATTTCGTAGAGGTTGGCGAGTTCCTCAACCATCCCACCCGTTTCCACATCGAGGATTTGCTCCCTCGTTGCGGCATCCAGGGAACTGAACCAGCGGTACAACCATTCGACAAATTTTTTTGAAAGCTCCAGCGCGGTTTTGTTCCCGGCGTGCACATGGGATTCCCGGAGTCCCAAAAGAGTCTTGTGAATGACATAATGCGGCGCCCAGGGAGGCAATCCCTGCGCGAGCCAGTGCAGGTATTTTTCGGGAAACGAACCGAGCCATCCGTCGCCGTTGCGTTCCTGGCAAAGGGCAAGGCGTTGAATGACGGAATCAAGCTTGAGTTTAACGATGGGATCTCCGGTAATCCGCACAAAACGCGCGGCCGCCATCATCCAGCAGCCCAGAAACTGTCCCCTCACCTGGCTGGTCGGCGATTCCCAGCCCCAGTGCCCCCTTTGGAAACTGGCGTCCGAATGAAAATGAAAAAACTTTCTCAGCCCTGCCTCCAGTTCGAAATTTTGAAGCAGGTCGTCGTCGGTCAATTTTGTCACATAAGCGCGCGCCAAATCCGAACGTTGTTGGAACAACCCGGGCAAGAGCGTGATTCCGGAGTCAATTTGTTTAGCCTGCATATTTCATACTCATTTTAATGATCAACCTGTTGGCATTGTGACACAACAGTGGAAAGACACGCACTGGACCTATGCGGGTTATTGCAGGGGTTTTCAGAAACGCATGAAACATCCAGGTTAGCAGTCATGAAAATGTTGGAAATATAAACCCTGTTACATAATACGCGGCATTTGCACGTATTTCAAGCGGGAACGGACGCACTCGATGGCACACTCAGTTTGATCGTATGTGTCGTTCCCTCAGCCTTCGTGGCTCGATAGACTTCCCCTCCATTGGCTAGTGTAACAACCACTTCAATACCGCCAGCCTGGCGAATGAGCCGCAGATTCCACTGGCGGGCAAAGGCATGGATATTCCGGAGCGATGCTTCGGGCCAGGCCTTCGGCAGTTTCGGAGTGCATTCAAATGCGTCAAATCCGACAGGGCGAATGCCGCAGACTCCTTCCGTGAAAATGCGGCAAAACAAACCGCTCTCCGCCGAAATCTGGCTCTCGTTGAACTCCGGGTAGGCCTCAATACAGTAAGGCACGTGATCCCCCAAAAGCCGCCTGCTGGCATAAGCTGTCAGACGCAGCAACCCTTCATCGGAATATCCAGACGCGAACACCCCGCGCAGCGCATAGAGCGTTGCACGGTCCCAACGGGTACTCGTATCCGCTTCCGTCAGCAATCCCTCACCCGTCCAAAGTTCCCGGGAAAAAAGTGCCGCCACAGTTCCGTCCGCCCGGTCGTTAATGCCCACGGCCAATGGAATGCAAATCCAGGCCCGCAAACGATCCAGGTTTTCATGATAGCGATAGGTTTCATAGCCTTGGATCCTGGCACCAAAGAAGGTTTCGATCGCGCGGCTCAACTCTTCGGCGCGGTTGAGATATTTTTCTGAAACTCCTGGAGGTTCTCCCAAGGCTTTTGCCAAATGTGCGGCGGAAATCAAAGCATCGTACGTAAGGCAGGAAGTTGCCAGATTCGTCTGCCCGGAGGAAAAACGTTCCTCCAACTCGTCACTGTCCGATTTGATGACACCATGTTCGTCCTTTTGACGCTCGCAGTATTCCAGGCACCATTGGATAAAGGGCCAAAACAAGCGCGCCTGTTGCGCGTCACCATTCGCCAAAGCCCAGCGCGTCGCGCCACAGGCCGTCATCGCCGCATCACCCCGGTCGCCCGCGCCGTTCCAGACGCCGCGCCCTTCCGCAACCACCGAACTCGGAAGAGGATTGAAAGCATCGTTCTGATACTTTGCAAACCAGCGATAGGCGTTGGCTGCGGACTCATTCCCCGCCGCGTCACCGAGAAATGGAAAAAAAGGGCCGAGGTACTCGTTCTGATCGTTGCACCACACGGCTGCCAGATAACGGTTGAACCCACCCGGACCATGCAGCAATCCACCCCGCGTCGCCAGCACTGTCTCCGCCGCATGCAGTTTGGAAAAGGCAAAGAGCCGGTTCAGCACAGGATCGGGTGTGATGAGTTCAAGCTTCGCAAACAACGAATCGCGGTACGCCAAACGCGCGGCCAACTCGGCGTCGAGATCCGGATACAGCGGAGGCTCGTTTTCTTCACGACAGGAAAACACCATGCCGACGGTCATGCGCTCGCCGGGAGCAAGTACGCGCAATCCGCCCCCGATCCATTCGGTCCGCACAATATGGGCCGTCCACTTGAAAAGGTTGCGAGGTTGCGGGATATCCACCGGTGCGCAAGGAATGCGCACACTATGAGCTTGGGAACCGGTGTTGTAAATTTCCCAGCGCTCCAGTAAACAGGGCAGGCTGGTCGAGGGAAAAATCGTCCGTCTGACCGTCAGTTCACCGGCGGTTTCTTCCCAGGAAAAAAAGCCGTTGATCCAAAACCTCTGCGCCCTTGACAAAGCATAAGGTTTGTCGTCAACAAGCAGAGCAGGGTCTGCGGAGGAATCGAAGGTATAACAAAAGGCCGCATGCGTGTCATCCTTGGCTTCCCTCACCATGGGCCAACGGACCCATCGCTTGAGTGACGTTATTCCGTCTCCACCCACAGCCCATTGAATGATCGCATTGACCGCGCGGCCGCCCATTTCCAGATGATCGCGGTGAACCTCGCCTTTGGTCAACAAGGCAAGGTCGCTTTCAATGCCGCCAGCGGGGGAATGATGCCAGCGTAGCGCGGGTTCAAAATCTCCAGCCCTGGCAAATGCTATCGACATAAAAATCGGAGCAATACCAGATTCAATTATGATGTGAGAGGGATTCTCACTTATTTTAAGCTGGAACGGATAAACTCGATGTCTGCCGCCGTCAACGAGCGGCCTACCCCGGCAAGATTACAACGCACCTGGCGTTCGTTCCGGAAACCCGGAATCACACAGGCGACGCGCGGCTGCGCCAGGAGATAATTCAACGCCATTGCCGCCAGGTCCTCGGTCGTCGCTCCAAAGCGGCTTTTCAAGGATTGCAGTTTTGGCTGGAGTGCGCGCAACTCTGCCGCTTGAAACCTTCCGGCGCCGCGCCGGTGGTCGCCCTCGTCAAACTTGGGCGGATTTTCGGGATCGAATTTATCGAGCAAAAGCCCCTGTGCCAGCGGGCTGAATGCCACAAACGACATTTGACGCTTTTCCAGCAATTGCGAGACCGGGGAGCCGGGCCTGACAAACTGGTCATCGAGGGCGTGCGCCCAGCTTTGCAGTACCTGGGGGCGAACCACCGGCACGGCTTTTTCAAAGTCTTTGACGGAATAGGCCGACTGGCCTTTGACGCGAACCTTCCCTTCCTTGACGAGCGCATCCAGTGTGGCAGCCGCATCATGCAGATAACGGTCGTCCGGACCGAAGTCGCCATGATGAAAATAATAAAGATCGATATACTCGCGCTTTAAGTTGATGAGGGATTGCTCGCACTGGTGCCGGATGTGGGCCGGTTCGTATCCGTGTGCGGCGGTACCTGGAAAATGGCCGATTTTGGTGGCGATAATGAATTTTGTGGAATCGAGGCCCAGGCGGTCGAAGGCCCGCGCCAGCATGCGCTCGGCGCGCCCGTTGCCATAGACATCGGCATTGTCAAAATGATTCACACCGGCGTCGATGGCGGTTTTGATGGCGGCAACAATTTCATCCTCGTTGACATTGGCCCAGCCATTGGCCTGTCCGTTGACCCAATTCAGGCCGCCCATGGTCCAGCAGCCCAGGCTGATTTCGGATACGGAGAGATCGGTGGTTCCAAGTTTTCGGTAGTTCATAAATTTCTCAATCGAATCATTCTATGGTGGAGGCCGTTTGTGTCAATGTCCAAGAAAACAGTTTCAATTTTGGATTTCGTAACCAAGGATTTAGTCTTCATTGACTCAGGCAAATCCGGAGGATAATCCACAGGAGCACGCATATATCCAAGGCAATCGCATCTTAAAGTTGCGGGGGACAAAAATGGATCGCCACGGCCCAACTCCGACATGCATCGCGAGTAAAAAGTGTCGGCGCCACTACGCTCTGCCGGCGCAAAATTTCCCGTTCATCCCCACTCAAAACATCTTCCTGAAAGGTTTGGTTTCTCGCAATGACGAGTCGCACGGGTCTATGCCCGCTGGCACTGCAAAATCGAAACTATCACGCACAATGAGCAATCCAAAACGTCTGTATCTCGGCTGGGATATTGGTGGAACCAAATCGTCCGTTGGGGTTGGCGCATCCGAAGGTGCCATTCTGGGAAGGGCTTCCTGGCCGTCTCGAACCGACAGGGGCCCTGATGCGATGCTGCAGGATTTTTGCGATGCCGTGGCTTGCCTGCTGGCGGAACAGGCCTTGCACTGCTGGCGCACGAATTATTTCCAAAGGAATTTCCCGACCCCGTGCCGGTCAAAGAACTGGCAAAAACGGCTCACACACAAAAATCATTCCGTCTGAACTGGGCGAAAGGCAATCCAGGACCTCTCCTCGATTGCACCCTGTATTTTTGACAGTACCAGGGCGTAAAACTCCCGCATTACATCCTCCAGTGACTTTTCTGTCTAACAAACAAATGGCAATCCAGCGCCATCCACAGCATTCCTAGCGGTTTGAAAGCGCAAGGCCGCGGATGGTTTCCGTTTCACGGGCATCATAAGGCGATCCATCGGGACGAAGGATGTCATGAAACCAGAGCGGCGGTTCCGAGGAATAGGTCTTTTCCCAGGAGTCCCAGGGATAAATGGTCTGTGTCTTTCCCGAAACCGCGCCCCAGTTGTACGCTGCAACTTTTTCCTGTTTAAGCAGGGGAAGAATGGCCTCAAAGGTGTTTCCGGTGGCACGCGACATGTATTCGGTGCAAAGCAGCGGGCGTCCGTATTGTCTGAGGCTGGCAATGGCCTTCTTCATATCTTCCAGCGATCCATAATTGTGAAATGAAACGATGTCAGATGCTTCAATTTGAAACCGGTGCAGCGGGTCCATTTTTGCCGGATCAGACCAGTCGCCCGACCAAACACCCGATGTCAGCGGCTGTACCGGCTGCGCGGCCCTGGTCCAATCAAATACCTGTGCCAAAAGCGGGAGAATGACTTCCCCTTTTTTATCACCAAAATCCCGGGCTGCATAATCGCCCTTGCCCGCATTTCCATTGTCCGGCTCATTCCACAGATCCCATCCCACAATACGCGGGTCATCGCGAAAATGGCTGACAACACCTGTAACATAGGATTCGAGGTGCGCAAATGCAGCGGCATCACGCAGAATAGCCAACCCGGGTGATTGCAGCCAAAAACTGTTGTGAACACCCGGCCGCGGCGCTGACTGGGGTCCGGTCTTCGGAAAAGGATGCCAGCAGCTGTCGAAGAAAACAAAGAGCGTGCTCATTCCGCGTCCGTCCGCAATTTGCAAAAATCGTTCCACCCGTTTCAAAAAGTCAGCCGGCTGGGATGACCACAAGAGATCGTGAAGGAATACCCGTACGCTGTTCATGCCCAAGCCTGCCAGCCAGCCGAGTTCGCGGTCGATTGTTGCCGGGTCAAAGGTTTCCGGCTGCCACATTTCGAGCTGGTTGATGGCGGTGCTCGGCGCGAAATTGCAGCCCACAAGCCAGGGGTGGGACTGCTGCCAGTCCCATGAGCGGGCTTCCTCCCAGCGTTTTTCAGAGATTTGATCGATTCCAGATTTCATGGGCGTTTTGCACTGTTCATTTTGGAGGAAACTTATACAGGGACTTTTGGAATGTCCATCAGATCTTTAAAAATTGAAAATCGGACTGTTTAAAGTGCCACTACCCCCGCCCGGACGGAAAAATAGGCCGGGATTTCAAACCACTTTACAAGGCACGGGCAAACCCTAGGATTATTATTTGACGGACAGACTTTTATACGGTTGTTAGAGTATTCCCGCCAATTGCAACAATGAAAACCCCAAATCCATGGTCTGCAAAAAAGGCAGGAGACTGGTATGAGCGCCAGCCCTGGCCTTGCGGTTTCAATTACATCCCCGCCAACGCCATCAGCTACACCGAAATGTGGATGGACTACTGCTTTGATCCCACCTGGATCGACGGCGAATTGAAGCTGGCGCAGGACACCGGCTTCAACTGCGCCCGCGTGGTACTCCCCTTTGTTGTTTGGGAGCACGAACCCGAAGCCTTCAAACGGCGGCTGGAAAAATTCCTGGAGATTTGCCATGCGCGTGGAATTCGCGTCATGCCCGCCCTGTTCGACGATTGTGCCTTCGGTTCCATCACCGACCCGGTATTTGGCCAACAGCCAGATGTTGTGTCCGGCCTCTATGCGAGCGGTTGGACCCCCTCGCCCGGCCACGGCATGGTGCGCAATCCCTCCACCTGGCCGCGGCTCGAAAAATACGTCAAGGACATCATCGGAACTTTCGGGGAGGATCCGCGGCTCTGGGTCTGGGACCTTTACAATGAGCCGACCAACGGCGTCTGCGTTGGCGAAACCAAAACCCCTCTGGGCGACCTTTCAATCCCGTTGGTGGAAAAAACCGTCCAATGGGCGCGGGAGATCAATCCCATCCAGCCGCTTACAGTCGGCGAATGGAGTGACAATGCAAAGCTGAACAACCTGATCCGCAGCATCAGCGACATCCTCACGTTTCACGATTACAACAAGCCCGAAGGCTTGGAAAAACATATCGGTGACATCAAGTCCCTTGGACGTCCGGCAATCTGCACCGAATGGTTGAACCGCTGCGCAGGTTCCAGCGTGGCGGATTGCCTGCCAATTTTCAGGCGCGAAAACATCGGGGCAATGCATTGGGGTCTGGTCAATGGCAGGACGCAAACCCATCTTAACTGGGGCCACCTCCCCGGCCAGCCCGAGCCGGAAATCTGGCAGCACGATCTCTTCCGCAGGGACCACACAGCATATGACCCTGTCGAAATCCAAATGTTCAAAGCAGCAATCCGCCTGAATCCACAGCCTTATTGATTGACGGGTATTTTCCGGCAGCCAAATGCCGTGCCGGGTATGGAAAATGCTTCTTTTCAGAGCCGCATTCCAGATGCGGTGCAATCCATCCCTGCAAAACCGGTGTCAATATAGATGCTCTCACTAGATGCTCTCACTAGATGCTCTCACTAGATGCTCTCACTAGATGCTCTCACTAGATGCTCTCACTAGATGCTCTCACTAGATGCTCTCACGGCGGTTCCCGCGCGCCATCACATGACACATCGCCCCGGACATGTTCGATCCGAACATGTCGCTCCATGATCCGGATTTACTGACCCCAATTCCAGGATTCTCTGGACGTCATTTCACCTGTAGCCGCCACACCGATTGTCCCATGATGGCATATATCAGATTGTGGATCGGATCCCAGGCGACGCGATTGCCAGTGACTGTCTTTCCATTGGCGATAACCTTCGGCAGCTCGGAGACCTTCCTCCACGTGCCGGCCGCATCCAGCGTAATAAAAACGCCCCTGCCGGTGATGACCATCATCTCGCCTTCTGACTTGCCGAAGTAGGGGCCGGAGATTGCATTGGGCAGCGCGGTTCCGAGCAGATTCCAATCACTGCCGTTCGTCGTGGTCATAACACCTTGGGTGGAAACCCAGTAAAGGCGGGTTCCGTAATGGATCGGATTGTTTCCTGTGGCCGTAAAATCCGCTGTTTTGGTCCAGGTCGTGCCGCAATCATGGCTGATCAATATCCCTTTGGAGTTCCCGTTGGCTGCAAGGATGTTGTTGGAATCGAAGATGCCTACTTTGGTGTCGCCACCGCCGTTTTTGGGTCCCCAAACCCCGGCCAAAGGAGAAGACATCGTCCAGGATTTGCCCAAATCGGTACTGACTGCCGGCTGCTTTCCGTCTCCTCTATCCCAGGAATTGTCGATCATCAAACTCGGCTCAGGTGAACTCCAGTCCACATCACCCCATTGGCATGAATGTGGTGTTACATCGAATTGCCGCCAGGTCTTGCCGCCGTCAAGGGTGATGCCGGAATGGCCATCCCCGGCGAACAGAGCGATACGACCGGTGAATGGATATGCCATATTCACGGCGGAACCGAAACCTCCGCTTCCTCCGGTAACCGGACAGGGTATGCTGGTCCAGGTCGCGCCCTTGTCCTGGCTGATTTCCAATTCGCCCGCTTTGCCGTAAAGGTATAAATTGCCTGTCGTCGGATCCACGGCAATCATATCGCAATTCGTAATGTTAGCTGGTGTGCTTACACTGACCCAGTCATCTGTATCAACGTTCGTCAGTTCCGTCGCACTGGCGGTGGTGCAGGCAAGGCTTATGCCCAAAATCACCGGAATGAGAAGGGAAAGCAGTGATTGTTTGCGGATCGCGTTCGTTTTCATATTTGTCGTGGAATTCATATTTCTCCTATATTTAGAATAGGGCCGGTTGGCTCAATGGTTTTATTGGCGACACTTTAACAGCAGATGCCCGCTTCAATTCGGCACACAAAGCGTCGAATTGCGCACGGGCCTTTTCTATCCCGTTCCTGGGCTTGACGTCCTGGGCGGCCAACCTTGCATCGATCTCGTCCAGCAACGGATAAATCCCGCCAAAATGCAAAGCCCTGCCTTTCGCAGCAGCCAACGTACATGGAAGAATTTCAGTCAGGTTGCTGAATTCAAACGCGTATCGGAGATACCAATCCTTCTGGCCGGCGGCACCCCAGTCATCCAGGGCGATATGAGTCCGATGCAGAACGGCAAATGCATGATAGCGCAATAGATAGTCCTCCAGCAAAGAGTCGCCGGCATAAAGCGCACAGGCATCCCGTACTTTGCGCAACGTGGCGAGATCATCCGCGCTTAGATCTGCCAGCCCCCCCTCGCCCAGCGCAGGAGCCTCCGGAAGCCACTCAGCAAATGGGTCCGTAAGATCATCCGGGGTATTTGCTTTGCCGTCCTTGCCGTTTGGACCAAAAATCACGAACTGGACATCTGTTTCAATTCCGATGCCGTGACCGCGCACATCCCGCAATCCGATGGTTGTGAGGTCCAGGCTCGCGCGCTGAAGATCGGGAACCGTGGAACTGCGCCGAAAGCCATCGGCAAACTGAGCCAGTGCTTCTTTCGGTTTGCCTGTCAACAAAAAGGTGTAGGCACGAATCCGTGAAGCGGCTGGAGTATCGCCCGCCTGCTGTCGCACCGTCTCCAAGGCGCGCTCGCGATTGGGGAGTGACGGGTATCCCACGGTGTCCATGGGATTGACAGCGCCGCCCGCGGGGCCCGATTGCTGGAACACCAGAAATTGATTCGCGCGATCCACGTTCTTATCCAAAGCACTGAGAATGTTGGCGGCAAAGGCAACAGTTTCGTTGAAAGCCTGCGGATTGGGAGCTATGTCCAGACAGAGGTGGGCGGCCTTTGCCGCTTCCGCCAAATCCCCCTTCCGGGCAAGTATCTCGGTAATACTTCTCTGAGCGGGAAACCAGGCGTCGAGCCTCTCCGGATGCTCCTCCAAAATACGCTCATAAAGAGACAAGGCATCGTCGGGCTTGTGTGCGTCATTTGCCGCTTGGGCCTTCCTGAAAAGCGTATCGGCAATACCCGAACGGGCATCATTGGCTCTTGCGGGATATTCCGTTGAAATACGCTCATAAAGATGCAACGCATCGTCTAATCTGCGCTCGTCATTTGCCACCTGAGCCTGCCTGAAAAAGGTATCGGCAATGCCTGAGCGGGCATCATTGGCCCTTTCGGGGTGTTCGGCTAAAATGCGTTCGTAAATATGCAGGGCGTCGTCAAACCTGCGCTCGTCTTTTGCCACTTGAGCTTTTCCAAAAATCGTATCGACAATGCCTGAGCGGGCATCATTGGCTCTTTCGGGATGTTCGGTTGAAATACGTTCATAAATGTGCTGGGCATCGTCAAACCTGCGCTCGTTTCTCGCCTTTTGCGCCTCCTGGAACAAATCCTTGACGGGATCGGGCGCACACCATGCGAACGGGTTTGAGAGGCAGACCAGAAGAAAGATCAGGGTGAATCGCTTCATTTGGATTGGGCCTTGTCAGCGGAGTTCAACCCCATTCCGTGCGGCAGGTAGGATAGCCAATCGATAAACAGGTTGACGGGGTCTCCGCCATCACCCGAAATAATAATCTTGCTTAGCCTGCTGGTCTGAAACTGTGCAATTTGTTTTCCCAACAGCTTGTCGAAAGGAACGACAACCGTCCGGTATTCGGAGCTGATGGCGCCTTCGCGCACACCCTCATGAATGACTCCAATCCGATCCGTGGTTGTCGCTTCGGAGAGCTCTGGTGCATCGCGAAGTTGCACATACAACTCCTTCGGCGGAGGACCGTCAGCAGACCTGACGCCAAATGAAAGCGCCTCGTATCCGGTGATGTCACCACCGCTCCAAGGCGGTATATCAATGCTTATGGACCAGGGTCCATGGCCTGCATGAATGCGCAAGGCACCCGTGGGTCCCTTGTGAAGTTCGTTTGGATTGGGAACGGATTCCGTCGTGATGTCACCCTCGGCCTTGACTGCAATTTTATCGTGGTAGTACCCCCAAAAAACCCAGCTCTGAACTTCAGGATAGAGGCCGACAACGCCCACCGCTCCCTGCCGGGTGCCGCCCGCATAGGATGCGGTGACTCCGATGGCGAGACGGCCCGGCCACGAAGGACGCCAGTCATCCTGCTTCTCCTGATGACTCATCGGCTGATAATAGAATGAGAATCCATAAACCCCATCGCCTGCGGCGCCATCCTCGTGCTTGCCATCGTCAAATAACGGCGATGCGGACGAGCCGCCGAAACGGCTGAGATCGGCGGTGACCGAAAGCGGGGGAGCCGGCTTGAGAGGCAGGCGGGCCGTGATGGTCATCTGGTTACTGCGATAGGGCGCGGCAAGATCGCCAAATCGCAGGCATAGATCGCTTGCGGCCTTGGCAGTGTTGTTTTTTGAACGTTCAAATTCCTCGAACGCAAGACGGAGGTCGTCGGATATCTTTCGGGTATCTTTTAGTGGCTGAAACGCGGCGGGAGTGATGTTCACAACCGGGACTGTTTCGTCAGGACGTCCAATCAGAAGTGATTCGTTGATGGCCGCGTAGAAGATTGTGCCGTTGGCATTCGGCCGAACGGATGCGCCTTCCTTGACAAAGGCTCCGACCGGCAAGCCGTTGATGGCACGGTTGGTGGAGAGCTCATCGGTCGAGAAAACAAGTCCAAGCTTGGACGTATTGTAAAGGCAGAGACTCAGCACATCGGCATTGGGGCCCCATGTTGCGGCAACGGAAGCCCAGCCCGTTTCCTTGGATCCCAGCAATTTGATTTCAGGAGTGAATTCAGCCATATCAATACGGTAGAGACCACTGTCGGAAGTTGCAATATACAGGTTGTCCTGGCGGCCGAGAGCAAAGGCCATGTCCGTGAATAACGCGTCATGCATGACCTCGATAACAGGCTCCCCCAACGAATTGCAACCGTAGAGATTCTGGACATCGGGCTCCTCTTTTGACGAACCCGTCAGATACACCTTCATGGAATACCGTTCGGGGGCCAAAAGGCGCCGAAAAAAATATCCGGCATCCAACACATCCCATGTCCTGCCGCCATCGCGGCTGCGCGATATTCCAGCGCCCGCCGCGCCATGGACCGCGAGCACGGTTTTGTGAGCGGTATCCGCAGGATAAATAATGAGGTCCACGGTTGAATCGGCAGCCATGCCATTGGCCTTGGTTCCCACTTGGGTAAAGGTCTTGCCATTGTCGTTTGTGATCCATACCCCCCTGGACTGGCTGGCGAGATAAAACGCGCCTATTTCCGTGGGATGAAACTCGACTTTTTGGATGACACCCACCTTTTCAGCACTTGCCTCCGGCAGGGCTTTCCATGTGAGTCCCGCATCATCGCTGAAAAACAAACCCGTCCGGGTCGCCGCTATGACGCGTTGTGACAGGAATGGGTGAGGAAAAACACTAACCACTTGTTTTAAGTCAGCATTCTGGCTCCACGCGAGCTTAAGTGGAGGATAGACCGCCGTGTCGCAAAATAAAGGCGGAGGTCCTTGGGACTTCGGGGCTGGCGCTTGAACCGGGACAGGCTTCGATTTTGCAGCCGGCGAAGGTACTGGCGCTGTCGCAGGTGCGGCCAGAGCGGCTCCTGTAAAAAGAAGAGCGGCAGCAAAAATAGAGGGGCGGAAACAGCGCATCATGGGTTCGGGGGCGCAGGCTGGCCCAGGACCGTGTGTGCGGCAAGGTAACCGGGATCGCCCGGTTTCTGGCCAAGAATGGGCTGCAAGCCTTTGTCGCCGATTTCAGAGACGCCGATTGCCTGGCCGCAGTCTTCCAGCAGGGCGTGTTCGTCAACCACGCGCCGGCTGGACCAGTCTTCAGTGATCTGGCCGCCGGGCGGCAGCACATCGACTATGGCGTCGGCGGCGGCGCGGTCGCTGGCGGGATCAAGTTTGCGTATCGTCAGGCCCGAATACAATTTTTCAAATATCTCAATCGTTTCCTTGCCGCTCGCCTTCCAGACGGTGGGGCCGTCCGAATGAATATCGCTGGTCAGTTGCCAGCGGGATATCCAGAGCGCGGTCTGCTGCGCGGTCCAGTTATAGGCTTCCAACATCGTGATTGTTCCGTTCTTGTCGGCGTCGGCCTGTTTCGATTCGAGTCCGCGCAAAAAGAATTCGGCAAAAACCGGTTCCTCGAGTTCCGTCGGGCTGGTGGCGGTGATGTTCACGCGATTCGGCGAAGCGAGTGTTTTCAGGAAATCACCCGAACTGGCGCTGAAATTGAGAATGACCTGGCTTTTTGCCTGCAATCCGGAAAGCGCGTCAGCGAGTTGTTGAACCGTCAGGTCCGGCCCTCGCAGGGTGAGGGTGGGCGCGGTCTGGGTGATTTCACCATGTCCGACGATGAAGAGGATGAATTGATCCTGCGGTTTCGAGCGTTTTGCAAATTTTCCAATGGCATCAATGATGGCGCCCGCAGTTGCAGCATCTCCGGAAAGCACCGTGACATTGCCGGCAGGCACGCCGTTGCTTTTCGTCAGGACCGTTTGAAAGCGGGCCAGCCAATCGCTGTACCAACGGGAATAAGGTTCCTGGCCGGCCAACCCGCCAACAAGCAGGGCGTGGCACTGTCCGGGTTCGGCTGGTTGGGCGGGAGCGGCTTGTGCGGCGGCAAAAAAGCCGAGGCACAAGCAGGGAAGCAGGCGCGTGATCATGGTTAATATCAGTTCTAGTGGCTCAGGAAATAGATGATGATGTTGATGCCCATCTTGATCGCCTGCGTGTTCTTTTCAGGAGTAAACCAGGCGAAACACCAGCCGCAATGAATATCCCCCGCGCTCAACCAGGTCATGATCCGACCGGTGCCGGGTTCAAACAACCCATACGCGCCATGGGGAATGCCTTGCATGTGCGGACAGCCTTCCGGGAAATCAAAGTAGTTATGGAAAATCTCATGGTCATACGGGATCTTGCGCATCGGGTTGTCAGGATAAAGCTTGTTGATCAAATCCGAATAACACCGGAAGAATGCATCCGTATCGTTGCCGCCTCCCACGCCCATGCAGTCGTCGGCCAGAATAAATCCGCCGCGTTCGAGAAATTCATGGAGATTCTTCTCCTCATTGGGCGGCAGCCGGAACGAACCGCCCGCGGTCATGAACACAAACGGATTCAGGCACATCTCGTCGAAGTCGCTGAGCCGTACGATTTTCGGCTCCATGCTGACATTGATATTCGTCAGCCGTTTCAATTCACGCCGCAAAACGGCATCGCCTTGCGGGCTGATGTCCCAATGTTTCCCCGTGCCATCCACGGTGACAAACTGCAGGCGCGGGAATACGAATTTGCCGGTTTCAACCGTTTTTTCACCCCGCGCTGTCGAAGCAGTCGCCATCAACCCCGCAAGCGATGAGAGTGCGACGCCGCCCGCCACCTGTGTGCTCAATTTGAGAAAATTACGGCGGGTGAGCATTTCGATATGTTCCAGGCCGCCTGCAATTTCTTCCATCGTGCGTTTATAAGCATCCGTGTTCTTGATTTCATCGAAGCCGGTCATCGGCGGATGGCCGGGTTCGTCCAAAGAATGTCCCAGCAAAACCTCCTCGTGAGAGGGGACGCCTGCGTACATGGAAAATTCCGGTTCTCCGGTTGTTTTTTGAAGACTTTCCGGATTGGACGTTTTCTGTCTGGCACGATATTTGGCTTTGTTCATGTGTTTTGCCCTTTGTTCCAATCTACGCCGATTCCCGCCCTATGCCAGCCCGGATCTGCGCCGGATAATCCATTCCGCCGCCATGAGTCCGAACGCCAGCACAAACAAAAAAGGCATGTCCCAAATTTCCCTGTCATCGGATTTCATTCCCGCAAATCGCGCCCCCTGCACGGACTTTGCGATCTCAGCCGGCAATTCCCCCGCCTCGCCAAAGCCAAAATAACGGCCGCCGGCAATCTTCGCCATTGCCCGCAAGGCATCCTCTTTCAGCCCGGCGTCCGCGGATTCCACCGTTGGTTCCGAGACGCGAAAGTCCGTTTCCACCGGCTTCAAATCCCAGTCATCGACGTGCACCGCAACACGATAATCCCCTTCTTCCTGCGGGACATACCGGGCCTGGTAAACGCCTTCTTCCGACAGTATCCAATCCATGGACACGTCTTCATGATTGCCTAGCGGATCGGTGACCGTGGCAGTAATGACAGCATCATTGACGGGCTGCAAATCCTTCGCGAGGGCTGTTGCGCGGATGATCACAGGTTTGCTGGGAGCATAGACATCGGCATCGGTTTCGGCGGTAAGCCGTTCCTTCGCCCCGATGGCAAGCCAGCGGACCAGTTGTTTCCAAAATTTTTCATGGAACTCCACGCTTGAGGGGACAGACACGCGCCAGTACCACGAACCTCCCGACGTAAATGCAGCCACGCGCCCCACCCCGTAGTTTTGGACTGCAAACACGGGCTTGTTGTCCGACTCCCGTGTCAACAGCGTCAATGCGCCCGCCTTCACTCCCGCAACCGGCGTGATGCCTATCAACGGCGGCGCCTGGCTCCAAAGTGTGCGATTCGCCTCGGGATCCAGCGAAAGGCGCATCACCGGATGGACGCCAATGCCCTGCATGATGTGCGCCTTGTATTGTTCATCGGAGTACGGCCCATCGTTGGGAGTGATCTGCATGGGCAGCATCTGGGCAACAGGCGTGCCGACATATTTGCCGAGCCCGAACGAATTGACGCCGCCGAGCATCAGCAAACCGCCGCCGCGGACACGGACGAACTCTTCCAACATGGCCAGTTGCGCGGGGGTGAAATAAGAAGCCTCGATGTCGCCGAGGATAACAGCCTGGAAAGCGTAGAGTTGCTCTACGGTGGTTGGAAATCCCTTTGCCAAATACGCCTCGTTTGCGTTCGCGCCCTGCACATAAAAACGCTGGTCTCCGAGCCGCAACAACCCGACAAGCCTGAAATCGCGGTCACCATACAACGCGCGGCGCAGGAACCGGTATTCCATGCGCGGGCTTCCCTCAACGTAAAGCACGGGGAGACGGTCGTCCTGAATCTCCAGGACAAACTCACGGGTATTGTTATCCACGTTCTTCTCATTTTTCCCGGGTGGAATGGCAATGCGGTAGGTTGCGGTGCCTTCATGGTCGGGCGTGAAAACCAGCTTCACTTGTTCGAGATCCGTGTCCGGGCTTGGTTCGACTTTGCGCGTCGCAATCGCTATCTGCCCGCGGTTCACGATCAGATCAAACGGTTCCTTGTAACCCGTATGCCGCACCGTCACCTGCACCTCAACCTCCGTGTTGCGCCGGACGCGCTTCGGCGCAACAATGCGCACCACTTCATAGTCGTTCGGCGGATTTGGATTTCCCAACCCGATCACATACAAGGGAACACCGCGCGCTTTGAGCAATGCGGCGGCATCCTCGGTGGAACCGCCCGTGTTGCGTCCGCCATCCGTGAGCAACACCACCGCCCCCAGCGGCATTCCGCGCAACTCCGATTCCATGTCACGGACTCCGCGAAAAATATTCGTGAACAGCCCGTCGGGTTTCAACTGGTCCGTGGCCGTAATCCGGCGCACATCCTGGTCGAATCCATAAACCAGCACTTTCCCGCTGCGGTTCAACGCTTTGAGGAGACCTTCGTTTTTCGTTCCTTCGCCCTGCAACAACTGCCGCGCCGCATCCATGCGTGAGATGGGGTCGGCTTTATCCGGCGTTATCACATCCGTGACAGCCATCGAGCGTGACGTATCCACCAATACCGCCGTAAACACATCGCCGCGTCCGTGCATCAAACGCATCGCCGGAATGCCCAACAGAAACAACAAAACGGTCACAAGCGCAATCCGCAAGGCCAGGACCGTCCGCCATGCGGTTATTGTCGTCCGCTTTGTCACCAAGCGATAGGCAAGCCATACGACGACAATCAACGCCAGCAACACCAACAACAGCGCCTGCGGCGGAATGCGTCCGATAAAGGTCAGTTGGCCTTCGCGGAACAGATCCGGAGGCAAATTAAAAAGTGTTTCGAACCAGCGCATAAGTTTAGTGCTTGCCTCCCGGCTCAGGCGGACGCCCAACCTGGGACAACGCTTCAAAATATTTGTTCACGAATTGGCGGTAGCTCGGCGGACATTCCTCGCGCTGGGAGGAGAACAGTTTCCTGGCCTCCGTTTTCGCTTCCATCTCGGCTTCAAGCTTGTCGCTGATGCGTTCAACAACCCCTGACACATTCTGGAGAAGCTTCGGATCCACAAGCAGCCGTTTCCCGAGATCTCCCTTGTCAAGGGCCATCTCCGCCTTCAATTTGTCGATGTCGGCCTGGGATACGATTTCGCGCTGGTCAAGGCCCGTTGCAAGACGACCGACTTGATAGGCAAGTTTTTGCGCCGCGGCCTTGCGGTCCTCTTCGCTGAGCCTGCCCCCGCCCTGGCTGGCTGGTTGATCCCCTTTTGCTGCAGCCGCTTGGGTTCCTTTCTCAGCAGCAGGCTGATCCCCCTTCGCCGGGGCAGGTTGATCTCCTTTGGCTTTTCCTTCAAGACTGGCGGCGGCGGCCTTGGCTTCAGCAGCCGCACGGGCTGCGCTGCGGACTTTCTCGTCACGGCTGGCAGCCAGAGAGTCGGAACCGGCACGAAGACTATCGATGATCTTTTGCAGTGAGCCTTCGGCATTCTTCTGTTCGTCACCGGCCAAACTTGGACTCGCGTTGTTGAGATCGATCACGGCGTTGGCCATCTTGGCTTGAGGCGCGCCGCGTTTGATGACTTTTTGCGCCTCGGTCAGCGCACGAATGGCCCCGGGCTGGCCCAACTGTTCGGCCCTCTGGCTCAAATCATTGATCGTCTTGTTGAGTGTTTCGGCATTGGCGCCCAGCACCGTTTGTTGATAGGCCTGCTTTTGCAAGTCCCGTCCCTGGCGTTGGTCAGGAGTTTTATTGCCGAGTTCCTTGGCAAGCGTGTCTGTATCGGCGCCGAGATCCTTTTGCTTGTCGAGCAACAGGGAGGCCTGTCTCTCCGCGTCGCTGATGGCGGCTTCCAGTTTGTCGCGATCCGTACTCTGCAAAGTGTTGCTAACCTCTTTCAAGGCCGTCTGGGCTTCAGTGGCCTTGGCCTGGCCCTCGCTGTTTTTACCCGCTGCAAAAGCCCGCGAGGCCTCTTCCATTGTCTTCGCGGCGGCGACTGTTTTTTCTGCGGCCTGCCGGCCCTTCTCGCTATTTGCGGCGGCGGCATGCTCCTGAGCTTTGGCGGCAGCAGCGCGGGTTTTTTCGGCAACAGCATGCTGCTGGGTGGCAAGATCGGCGGCGCCTGGCTGCGGCTTTTGCTGTTCACTCCCGGCTCCAGTCGCGGTTTGAGGGGCGCCGAGCATCTTGGTCTTGTTCCCTTGGTCGGAGGGGGTGTTCCCCTGTTTCTGAGCGCCAGGGTTCTGTGCACTAACCAGGGCCGCGGCATGGGCGATGAGGGCGTCCTGCTGCTTGAGCAGATCGGCCACCTCCTGGGCGGTGTCGGCGTCCATCGGCTGGTCCTCTTCGCCGTGCGACTTATCCTTGGACGCATTGATGAGGGCGGTGAGGCGCGCCTGCTCGAGCATGGTCATGCCCGGCGTGTTGAAGTGGCTGCCGAGCACAATTTCCTGCTCCTCGTTGCTGTGCACACGCATGTCGAGATTGATGCTGTTGCCGGCAAGGATGGCGGCGGCAAGGCTCAGGTGGGTCAATGCGGTACCCGTATTCGTGGCCATCAATACGTCATGGCCCTTTTTGATATGCATATTGATCATGGGAGCGACCTTGGACAGTTGAGGATGCTTTGCCATGTTCTCGGGGTCGTTGAAGCTGCTTTGGTAGTCATTAACCTTGGCAGCGATTTCCTCGCTTCGCTTTTTCAATTCTTCAGGCTTGATTTGCGTTTTCTGGTTGTTGAGTTCCCAGACGAGTGCGACGAGTTCCATCAGATCAGGACCAAGCTCGTTGTGAATGCTGCCGCTCCCCGTTTCAGGGGGCATCCATGTCGCCCAATGCTCAAAATAACCAACGATGATCAGGCCGATCGGAGAGGAGGCGACCTGGCCCTTGGCGTCGCGCGCTTCGACATGGTAGGGAATGGCGTCGTTGTACTGGAATGGCGGATCCGCGTCCTCAAGCGCCAGCCGGTAGGAAACGGCAGTGACATGCGTCGTGTCCTTCTCGTCAGCGGCATGGTAGTTCAGAGGCACGCGAATGTCCTTCTCGTTGCCTTTGTCATCAATGCGCGTATAGACCAGGTCGAGGCTTTCCACGCCAAAATCGTCGCCGGCCTCGACGTCAAAATTAACTTCTCCGAGCGGGTGGGTGAGCACCGGCGACTGGGGCGACTTGAGCGTAACCGTTGGCGGCGTATCGGGTATGGCATGGACTGAAAGCGGCGCAGAGCTGGCGGCCTGCTGGCCATTTACGTCTGTGAGAGTGTAATCGTATGTGTCATCCTGCTTGACCTCAAACGAGACGGTTGCCGTGGCGGCGGCCTGGGCGTCAACGGTCACGTTCTGCGTCTGGCCGTTGCTCCATTTGATCAGGCCCTGCTTGAGCGGCGTGCTGGTGAGAATACGCAACGTGGCCGTGGAACCAACCAAAGCGGTAACATCGCCGGTGGACGGTTTCTCGACGCGATCCGGCTGTTTGACATAAGGCGGATAATGCGTGGTCATTTCAAAAGACTGCACAATGAGCGGATCATAGACGGTGATGCGATAGGTATCGCTCTTCGCCTTGCCACAGGCGACGTAGAACTCCAGGTCTTCGCTGACGTCGGCGAGTGTGCCCTTGAAACCGTTGAGCTTCTCGATCTCGGACATCGGCAATTGCTGCCATGGGGTTTTCGCGCCCTGGGCGCGCGGGCGGAAATACAACAGGACCGTCTGGTCCGCCGGTTTGGATTTCGACAACGTCACCTCAAAGTCGAACGATGTGCCGCGCTGAATGCTGGTATTTTTTTTCGAAAGCGTGAACCGGATTGGCTCCAGCATCAGTTCCGCCGAGGAACGCTTCGCCCTGTCTTCCGCCGTCGCCTGCCACGGTTGCAGGACGCGCATAAAATGATGGCCGATGGCATTTGGAAACAAGAAGCTTGCCAGCACATACAGGCCGACCCCGGCAATTGAGGCAATCCCGTATTTTTTCAGCCGCGAGATATCCACCACATGGCTTACCGCGGTCCGCGCGCTGCGCAGCGATGCTTCCCTCATGACGGCGTCGATCAAAGCCGCCTGGCCGGGCTGGCGTTCGCCTTTTCCGGCATATTCCGCCGCGGTGATCAGTACGCCATCGAGTTCGGAGCGGTGTTCCTCAATATAGAGCGCAATTTGTTCGTCGGGGATTTTCCGCATCAACGGCGCGAGAACATGCCGGACAAGAAACCACACAATGCCCGCCAACGCAATCGCCCACAGCGCGACGCGCACAAGCGGCAGCGGCTTGAAGAGCCAGTCCAAAAGTAGCAGCACCGTCAGGATGCCGATGCCTTCGCCGATCACTATGGCCATGCCGGACAATGCCGTCGTCCGCTTCCAGGAGTTGCGGACAACCCCGAATTGCGCGGCAAGTTGTTTGTAATCGCTCATTGCGTATGTTTCATTTTCATCTTCAATGGCGCAACGTCTTGTTCCCCACCACCAGTTCCGCCAGGGTTAAAACCACAAGCCCGCATAATAGATACCACCACAGCCTGTCGTCCTTCTTCCTCTCCCCGGAGGCAGGCGCCGAATCCAGGTCAAACGAACCGGTGATTTCACCCGGCGCGCGTTCAATGGCGGCTGAGATTTCATCGGCCGCGACCGCCGCCGGATCGGTTTCCGCAAAATTACCGTTGACCGCATAAACAAGGTCCTGCTTCCCCTCCTTATTCAACAGGGAATAAAATCCGGGGTCCGTTGCCGTGGTTTCATTGGCTGCAAGCGTACGGCCCTGGGGATTTTTCAGCGTGCTTCCCGCGGGGACCGGCAACAGCTCGCCGCTGGCATAACCTGTCCGCTGCTCCGTGCGCACCGCGAGATAACGCACCGTCTGGTGCAGATAGGGCAAAAATACGGATTGATAGGCAAAATCGTTCCATTCGGGATCCACCGCGCTGGCCAAAACCATCGACACACCCTTGCCAATCTCACGCTCCACGATTGCGGGGCGCCCGTCGCCGAACCGGGCCAGCACCCGCGCAACCTGCGTGTCGGTGGTTTCCCAGTACCGGGCAAACTTCGGCAGCGTAAGGTCCCCATGATGCGGACGCGCAAAGGTCTCAAAAACCGGATGCTCAAAATCAATACGCGTCAGCGACTCGGCAGTCTCGCCATTTGCGGGTTTGGCCAGGAGTATCTGGCGCAGTTTGCATGGCGCCACCCGGCTGAACTGGGCGTTGAAGGCATCCGGTTTCACCTGGTCTCCCGGCAGAAAAAATACACCGCCGCCCCGTGATAACAGGGCCGACAGGGCATCGGTCGCCGGGGCAGGCAGGCTGCCGACGTTCGCGAGAATCACCACGAGCGAACCGGCCACGTCCTGCGGCGTCACCTTGTCGGCTGTGAGGATCTTGACGTCGAACGGGGTTTCCGCGCCGGGTGTGAGCGCCATGTTAAGGAAAAAAGCCGCATCCACCAGCGGCTTCGACGAAGGTCGGCCGTTCACCAACAGTACCGGAATCCGCGGAATGGTGCGGGCGTTGAAATAAAAAATGTTGCCGCCGGGCACGGACGGATCTCCCGCGAGGGTCACCGATCCCGGATTGTCTCCGGGCGTGTCGAACACATGGCGGAAGCGCACCGCAACCTTGCCTCGCGCGGGAATGTTGATCTTCTGGCTCTCAGCCTTCGCGCCGTTGATCCCGAGCGTCACATCCAGATTCTCGCAGGCTTGGTCGGAAAAATTCATCACACGCACCGCAATCGAACTCGGTTGCTTGTCCAGAACGAGACTGTGCGGCACATTCGCCTCGACGATCGCCAGTTTGCCGCCGGCATCGGACGGTTTGACGCCCTTGACGGTCAGTTTTACATCGCCGGCCAGCTTCCAGTCTCCCTTGAAATAACGCCAGCCCTCGCGTTGGAGATCGGAAATAAGCACGATCTCCTTTTGTTTGGCCTTCACGCCGCGCAACAAATCATTCGCCTTCCTCAAGGCTTCCCCGATGTTCGTGCCGCCGTAACCCGGAGCCAGCGCCGCGGCGGCGGTCCTGGCCTCTGAAATTTTGTTTCCAAACGGCTGTTCCACGCTCGGCGCGTCCGCGAATGAAACCAGCGCGGCCGTATCCGTTCCCTCGTTTAACGAATCGATCGCGTCAAGCGCCTCCTTTTTCAACGCCTCCGGCAAACCCGCGCGGCGCATGGAAGCCGAGACATCCGCAACCACGACACAAGCGGCGCCGAACGACTGGCGGTTATCGACCACCTTGGGCTTGAAAAACGGGCGTGCGAAAATAAGCGCCAGCAACGCAGCGATGATGATTCGCATCAGGAGCAGGATCATCTCCTGGAATTTCTTGCGCTGAACGACGAGCTTTGCCCCTTTTACAAAAAAACGCATCGTCGAAAACGTGACGTGCTGGACGCGGTCGCGGGTCAGGAGATGAACCAAAACCGGCAACGCCGCGCCGGCAAGCGCGAACAGGAAATAAGGATTGAGGAACGACATCAGCCCATCCTGCTCCTGCGGTGAAGATACTCGCTCAACGCAAGAGCGAGCGGCGTGGCGGTATCGAATAATTTGTAGTCGGCATGGATTCCCGCGCAGCCTTTTTCATAGGAAACGAGGAACTGACGCAATTCCTCCAGGTAAATCGGCCTCATGCCCTCGGGAGAAACCATTGTCTTTTGTCCCGTCTCAAGATCGGTGAACTCGGTCATGGTCGTGAACGGAAACTTGAGTTCCCCGTCGTCCATCACTTGGAAAACAATCACCTCATGGCCTTGAAAGCGGAAATGCTGGAGCGCGGAAATCACGTTCTCGGGATCATCAAGCAGGTCTGAAATGAGAATGATCAGTCCCTTGCGCTTCAAGCCTTCGGCAAGTTCATGCAACGGGCCGGAAATGTTGGTTTCACCTCCCGGTTTGGTTGTTTCGAGCGCGGCGAGGATATGCTTGAGATGCGTCTGGCGCAGCCGCGGCGGCAGGGCCGTGCGGATTTTTGTGTCGAAAATCATCAGACCGGCCGCATCGCGCTGGCGCATCATGAAATAGGAAAGGCAGGCCGCCATCTGCGATGCGTACTCAAGTTTCGTGGGGCCTTCGGCCGCGGACCGGTAGCCCATCGACGCGCTGGCATCGACGATCAGATAACAGGTGAGATTGGTTTCTTCCTCGAATTGCTTGATATAATAGCGGTCCGTCTTGCCATAGACCTTCCAGTCCACATGCTTGACCTCGTCGCCCGGCGAGTACTGCCGGTATTCGGCAAACTCAACCGAAAACCCGCGGTACGGGCTGCGGTGGAGGCCGAGAACAAACCCCTCAACCACGACCTTGGCGAGCAACTGCATCGAGTCGATGCGCGCCAGGACGTTGAAATCAAGAACGCCGGATGTGGACATGGTTTACAGCCCGGACTTCGGAGTCGAAACAGTTTCCAACAAACGCCGCACAATTTCCTCGGAGTTGATCCCCTCGGATTCGGCGCGGAAATTTGTCACGATGCGATGCCGCAACACGGCCGCAGCGACCGACTGCACATCCTTCACCGAGACATAGGGTCGGCCATTGAGCACAGCCCTTGCTTTTGCGCCAAGAATCAAATAGTGCGAGCCCCGGATGGAAGCGCCCCATGAAACGTAGTCCTTGATAAACTGCGGCGCGCCCGGTTCGCCGGGACGGCTGCGCGCGGCCAGTTCGACCGCGTAGCGAATAATTGGCTCCGCCACAGGGGTTTGGCGGACAATCTGCTGGTAATAAATCAAAGCGGCGCCATCAAGACACTTCTGCACGTCCTGTACGCTGACGCTGGTGGTGGAGTTGACGACTTCGAGTTCCTCGTTTTTCGGCAGGTAATCGATGATGAGGCTGAACATGAAGCGGTCCTGCTGGATTTCAGGCAGCGGATAGGTGCCTTCCTGCTCAATGGGATTTTGCGTCGCCAGTACGAAAAAGGGTTCTTCCAATGTATAGCTGTTACCACTGACGGTCACTTGATGCTCCTGCATGGCCTCCAGCAGCGCCGCCTGCGTCTTGGGCGGAGTGCGGTTGATTTCATCGGCAAGCAGGATATTGGTGAAAACCGGACCGGCGCGGAATTTCATGTTGCGCGAACCTGTCGTGCGGTCTTCTTCAAGCACTTCGGTGCCCGTGATGTCGGCCGGCATCAGGTCCGGAGTGAACTGGACACGGCGGAATTTTAGGTCCAACGCCTTGCCAAGACTGGAAATCAGCAGCGTTTTCGCCAGACCCGGCACGCCGGTGATCAGGCAATGGCCGCCCGCGAAAAACGACGTGACCACGTCCTCGACGACCTGGGTCTGCCCGACGATGACCTTGCGCACCTCGTGCATGATTCTTTGCTTGCCCTCGCCGATCGCGGCGATGGCCTCAACCGCGCCCGCTTCCACGGGTTCTGTGATTTGCTCTGTGTCCATGATTAAATTTCCTTCGGTTCCGGCACCGTTTCCACGACTCTCCGGATCAAGTCCTCAATTGTCACGCGGTCCACTTCCGCCCGAAACGAAAGGCCTATGCGATGCCGCATCACGGGCACGATGACCTTGCGGATATCCGCGATGGTGACCGTATTGCGCCCATCCAATGCGGCCGCCGATTTGGCCGCCAGCGCAATGTTCTGGCTCGCGCGCAAGCCCGCGCCCCATGAAACGTATTCCTTCACGAAATCGGGACAGCCTGCGACGGTCGGGCGCGTTGCCCCCGTAAGGTTCACAATGAACTCACCCAAATGCGGCGGAAGCGCCACGCTGCGCACGGCCGCGACAAATTCCTGCAACTCAGCCCCGTCGATGACTTTTTCCAAAACCACCTTGCGTGAACTGGTGGATTCGCGGACGACTTCCGCTTCCTGATCGTCAGGCAGATAATTCATCATGACCGACAGCATAAAGCGGTCTTGTTGGGCTTCGGGCAGCGGATAGGTGCCTTCCTGCTCCATCGAAATCTGCGTGGCCATGACGTAGAACGGCCTCGGCAGCGGATGTGTTGTGCCGCCGATCGTGACCTGTTTTTCCTGCATGACTTCCAGTAGCGCGGCTTGGGTTTTCGGCGGGGTGCGGTTGATTTCGTCCGCCATCACCAGGTTGCAAAAAACCGGGCCTTTCACAAATTTCGTGACGCGATGGCCGGTCGTCTGGTCAGCTTCCAGAATTTCCGTGCCTGAAATATCCGAGGGCATCAGGTCGGGGGTAAATTGAATGCGCTTGAAGTCGAGGTTCATCACCTTGGCAATCGAAACAATCACGAGCGTCTTCGCCGTGCCGGGCGGGCCCTGGATCATCAAATGGCCGCCCGCAAACATGCCGATAAGCACTTCGTCGATCGGCGCCTCCTGGCCGATGACCAGCTTTCGCAATTCGCTCAGAATGGCCAGCCTCGCCTCTTTAATCCTGGCAAATAAGGATGTTTGGGGTTCCTGCGCCGCGGTACCGGCCGTAAGGGAGTCAGATGTTGTCGGCATGTATAGATGGGTGTTTTGTAATGACAATATCAGCACCCCAGCTTGCCCGACAACTTAAGCATCGAAGCGAGTGAGAAGCTTCTATCTATAAATAAAAGTAATAGGTTACAATTAACAGCGCTCAGGCGTAAATCAATTTAAAACAGAAAATATTGCAAATATCACCTCAGACAAAACGCAGTCCGGTGGCGAAGGCCAACTGGTACGCCCACTTGGCCACTTCCTGCGGATTGATGGCCCGATGAAAACCCAGCGCCCACGCCTGGGGATAGGCCTCGGCGGCCTGCTGGGACCTTCCGAAATGCGGCGAAGCCGGGCCATCAATGCCATCCGGCGCCATAAAGGGCGACCACCATTCGCCAGGAAAATGGCGGTGGTGATTCGCGCGCGAGCAACGGTGATGCAACGCCATGGCTTCGTCCGCCAAACCGGCATCATCAAGCGCCATAGCCATCCACTGTCCGACAATCCACCAGATGCCGCCGTTCTCCCCGGCGCCCGGCGGATAGAAACAGTGGGTGCGGCCCGGAAAGTCATCGTAGTCAAGCGGGCGGTCAATGATCGCCGGGCCAATGGGAGTATCGCAACGCCGAAGGACAGTGAGCAACATCTCCTGCCGCCGCGCCGGATCTCCCATGCGCGCCAGCGCCATCCAAGGCTGGCCGTCCAAATATATCCGGCCATCAGCTTCATCCCCGACCAACGTGCCGTCATCCGCAATCGCACGCGGCCACCAGGGGCCGCCGCCAAACGACGCGCACGCCTTGCGCAACGCCTGCGCGCGTTGCCGCAGGCCCCCCACCCTTGCATCGCCACCGGCGCGCTCCAGCGCTGCCGCCAGACGTTCCTGAGCCACCACTGCCAGGGCGGCGTTCATAAACGACTCGCCACGGCCTTGCGAACCGACATTGCCCAGCCAGTCATTCCAGTCCCCGGACAGCATGCGCGGGATGCCGTGACTGCCCATGCCCACCTTTTCCAGCGCAAAAGCCAGCAGGCGATCCAGATGGCCTGACAACGGAGCGCGATGGCCGTCCGAGGCAACAACTTCCACATTCAGAAAGGACCGTCCTTCGATATCGAGAACTTCGGCCAACAGGAACACCCACCACCAGACCTGCTCGCTGGCAATGCCCAGGTCATCGGACTCATGTTCTCCGCTGGGTGCTCTCCATAAGAAGTCGCGGCCGGGAACCGCGTTGGCCATCTGGGGAATACCGCGGCGCGGGCAACTGGCGGCCGCGGAACGCAGCACCTGGTCACGGGCCAACTCAGGGATGATCCTGGCCAAAGACCAAGCCATCTGATTTCCGTCCCTGAAACTGGCCGACCCACCGGGTTGATAGAGTGAACTCGAACGATGGTCGAAAAGATAAAGATGCCCGTTGCCGCAGCAGTCAAACCCCCGTGTTCCATCATGAAATGCGCTGCCCACCAGCAATTGGGCCGACCAACGAATCTCGACCGGATCACAGCCCGGACGAACATGGATATTCCCTAACAATTTACGCCAACACTGGCGGTTGGCCGCGCGCGCGGCGGCAAGCTGCCCGGCATTCGGCGGCTCGGGATCGGCGCCTGCGGGATTATATCCGACCCGGACCAGCAAGGGCTCCGTCAGTTCCGCGCGCCAGGCATCCTCACGAACGTCCAGATTGGCTCCACTCGCCGCCCAGCCCACCCGTCCGTAATCCGGCAGATCGGCGCCCAGACAATTTTTCCGGCGCGCCGCACCGTCAAGATTTATGGGCAACAGGAGTTTCGGAGCCGGCACACCAGAGGCGCCGCCGTGCCAACTCCAACTCAGCAATAAATCGCGCGCATCGAGACCGCCTATCACAACCTCGAAGTGCAGAAAGCCGCCGTTCAAGGGCGCCGTGGCCTGGGCCGATCCCGGTCCAAGCACCCAGCGGACCCCGGGCAGGCGTTGCAAATCCAATTCCGTTACGGCATCGCCAACAATGAGGCTAGCCCGCCGGTGGCCGGAATGAAACGGCGCCGGTGCAAAATAACGGCTTCCGAATTCGGCCGACATGGGCCGCGCGCTGCCGTCGAGATAGACCTCGGCTTTCATGCGCCAGCCGGCCAGAGGATGATGCGCGTAGGGATCTCCGCTGCCGGTCTCGACCCAGGCTGCAGGCAGGCCATCGGACTCAGCCCAAGTACTGTGGAAGGGTTTGCTCATAAAAATGATTTTCCGCTTTTTTGCTTGACCAGGCGCTGCGTTTGGATTGAGGGCGCAGCTTGGAGGGAAAGTAAGCCTGTTGCTCGAAAATCACCAGCCGATTTTCAGTTTTCAGCCACGCTTTTGGCACATGGTGAAGCTTCCCAACCTTACAGATGGAGCCCCTTCCCATTCTTCAGTGCGAAGTTCCGCCGAAACGTACCGCCGCCGGGTTGCTCCCATGCAAGAGAGCAACCCGTGGCCATATTTACTGCACGTTCAAATTATCCAACTTGCTGGTGGCCGTTTTGCTGTTGTCGTGCGAGCAGCTCACCATCCCGGTCAGATAGTTGCCGCTGGTAAACGACACCGTCTGCGCCGCTCCGATCTGAGTCCAGTTCACTCCATCAGTGCCATAATAGGCCGTGAAACTGTTGTTGCTCTTGACCAGCTTCACCCAGACCGGGAAACTCGCCGACACATTCGACCCATTCTGAGATGCTCCGCCGCCCGTGCTGCTGCGGTAAAGGAACTGCAAGCCTATGCCGTTGGTGTAAACCAGATACGCATCTTCCGAACCTGCCCCGGTCGTATCCCGGAACATGATACCCGCCTTGCCGTACCCAGGTTGAGTTCCACCTGATGTCCCCGGCTGAGTCACTCTCGCGCTAATCGTATGGGTGGTGCCGCTCACGGTCTGGCTCACATACTGGAACCCGTCGGCTGAACCCCAGATGTCCGCTCCAGAGCCGTTGACCGTAAACACGCCGCCCGAATAGCTCGAACTTCCAGTCACTCCCACCGATCCAATGTCCTGGTTGATCCACGGTGAGGGCAGGCCGCCGCTGGAAGTGTTGACGATCTGGATGCCGTTAAGGCCGCCGTTGCCAGGCGCCCCCCAAGCCATTGTGAAGCTGCCCGCCGTCAGGCCCGTGTAGTTGACGTAGTTGGCGCTTGGCAGCGTCGGCGGGGTGCCCGTCCCATTCCAAGTGCTGGTGGCTACAGTCCAGGCGGAACCGCCACCCTGCGTCAAGAAGCTGAAATACTGCGCCGAGCCGCCCGATGGCGTCAGTGAAACGGTTTCATTTCGGCCCGTGGCGTCAATGCCCGCATACACGTAAATGTCATACTTGGCATAGGGTATTCCGGAAACTGTCAAGGTCGGAGCACCGGGCCAGCCATTAAAAAGCTCACCCGAGGCCAGCTTTGCGTTGCCCGCAGGCGACGCGGAAGATCCTCCGCCACGATAAGTCCCGTTGGCAGTGCCGGTCAGCTTCGTGCTGGTGGCCGATCCGGAGTTGTCCGTCAATGCCACGTTGCTAAACGAGGCGCCTGCCAGTGCATTCCAATGGGTCTGGGCCACGGTTGACAGCCCTGCCGAGTCCGTTGCATTCAAGGCGGTTTGGCCGCCCACAAACTGGATCCCAATTGAGGCCCCTCCGCCTCCGCCGCCGGAAGGATTCACCGTCAGAACGAGTGTGGCCGTGCCAGTGCCGTTTGCATTGGTGGCGCTGATCGTCACATTGCTCGTGCCTGCCACGCTCGGCGTGCCGGAGATCAGCCCGCTAGACGTGTTCACGCTCAACCCTCCGGGCAATCCCGTCGCATTGTAGCTCGTCGGACTGTTGCTGGCTGTGATTTGATAGCTAAACGCAGTGCCCACCGTTCCACTGGTTGTCAGAGCGCTGGTGATGGATGGCGCAGACCCGCCACCACTGGTGGGACCCGCTGCATAATTGGCCGCAATCTGGCTCGCAGTCAAAGCCCCGTTATAAATCCGGAACTCATCAATCGAACCCGCGAAGTCCTGATCTCCGCCAAAGGGCGATCTTCCCAGCCAGAACTCCACAAAGTTGATGTTGGACACGTTCTTGCCCCCCAGCGATGTCGTAACCGGTGAGCCGAGCGAACCGCCTGCAGGTGCAATATACAGGGACTGGATATTCCCCACCCCATCATACACGCAGGCAAAATAATACTTCGTGCCGGTGGAAACCAGCGGCCCGGCAACGGCCTGCTGCGAGCTTCCGGTGGCAAGGAAATCCACGCGGCTGTGGCCGTCCGTGCCCTGGGAAGATGTCAGTCCAAGGAAGGAACTCGTGTCCGTGTTCCCCGGGAAAAACACCTTCTCCCAGTTCGCAACTGCGCTTTCCGTAAACCAGCCTTCGAAGCTGGCACTGGTCAATCCGCTCATGACCGAAGTCGGCAACGAACCATACGCAGTCCCATTGCTACCGCCCGACAACTGCAACGCGCCACCGCTGATGCTGGCGCTTCCGTTCAACGTGCCGTTGGCCGTCCCGACGCTGTCATTGAAGTTACCCGCGTTGAATGTGTATTGGTGGGTCAGCGTCGCCCCACCTCCGGAAGGATTCACTGTCAAGATCGCATTATTGGAGGTCACGCTGCCGGCACTGTTGGTCACCACGCAGCGGAAGGTTGAGCCGTTATCGCCAATGACCGTTGCCGGTGTGGTGTAGCTTGTGCTTGTCGCGCCCGCGATATTTACGCTGTTCTTCTGCCATTGAAAGGCCGGCACAGGGTTTCCTGTCGCCACCACGCTGAAGGTGGCCGTCTGGCCGACTGTCACCGTTTTGTTGGCTGGCTGAGTGGTGATGGTTGGCGCTGACGTTCCTGCTGTTCCTTGCCAGACACGGATGTAGTCAACCTGCATCGTGCTCGGAAACACGGTCGGGAGCGGCGTGTCAGTCCTGTTACCTATGTCATAGACGAGGATTACGGCATCCGGTACGCCTGACACTTCCTTCGTGATCGTCCCCTTCTTCACCCCATCGTAATAAAAATCAAGTTGCGTTGGCGTCCAAAGGACGGAATAGGTGTGCCAACTGTTGGACCACACACCGGGCACGTCAAAATTTTTGAGGGGATCCATCCAGTCGTCCGGCCTGCCCGCGGAATGGAGATGCGACCCAGGGATGGAGTGAAATTCTGCAACGTCGATTTCATTGGTCGGCCATGGGTAATCATCTGTGTTCATCCAAAATGCCGGCCAGCCAGCAACACGACTGTCGGTTGCCGAGACCGCAGGCAGATAAATGCGTGCCTCAAAAACGCCATAGGATTGCTTGAACTGGGCGGGTGTGGGTTGACCAGGGATCCCCCAACTATGCAGCATCGCTGTCGTGTAGGGGAAGAACCGTCCGGAACTGGTCACGGACTCGGCCCGGGCGGTCAATTTTAACGTGCCGCCTGAGACTGTCGCATTTGATGAACGAATGAGACCAATTTGCTGGTCGTTCGTTGGCCACCCGTCGCCGGTGGCTGTCGCATTGTGCCAACCAGCCGCGCACCACTTTGTCATATCGACCGTGGCACCGTCAAACTCATCGTGGAAGGTCATGGTCCAGGCACCGGGAATGCCCACAGGCACCGGGTCACTGGCCAATAGAGGAGTTGCAAGATAGAAAACTGCTAAACTTATGGGGGCAAGTAAACGAAGGATATGGGTCTTGATGGTTTTCATGATTTTTATAGTTTTTATTCCATTTTGTTGCTTATCGTTGGTTTCTAATTTCGCCTTTCACAAAAAAAAGCGGGTGAACTGTTACCTTCACCCGTTTTTTCCCACTGATATGTTTTTAAGGCTTGCTTTACATTGAAGTTGTCAGGCTGTCCTACGGCGTAACCGTCACATTGTCGAAGGTGGCAGTGCTCAACGTGGCAGTATTATGGCTGCATACCGGCAGTCCAATATAGACATTGGTCCCCATCGTAATGGTTTGCGGTGTTCCCACCTGGGTCCAGGTTGTTCCATCGCTGGATTTGTATCCCGTAAACACGTTGCCCACACGCGTCACCCGCAGCCAATACGGCACCGTCCCGGTGCTCGTGGCTGCCTGAGCCGATGCGCCCGCCGTCAACCGGTACAGGAACTGGACGTTGATAGGCTGGATCGTCATCATCGCGTGCGCCGAACCCGCCGTCAGATCCGAGCGGATCATCACGCATGCTTTCGCATTGTTGCTGGTGTTGGTCTGGCTCGCCACCCGCGCGGTGATGCTGCAATCGCCGCTGGCCGCCTGATACGCATACTGGAAGGAGTCGGCTGTTCCCCAAATATCCGACCCGGCACCCTTGATCGTGAACACCCCGCCCGAGTAGCTCGAACTGCCCGCAACTCCCACCGAGCCGATGTCGGTATTCACCCAGGGCGAAGGCAGGCCGCTGCCGCCGGTCGGACCTGCGGCAAAATTCGCCGAAATCTGGCTCGAAGACAAAGCTCCGTTGTAGATCCGAATCTCATCCAGCGATCCCGCAAAGTCCTTGTCGCCACTGAAAGGTGAACGTCCGATGTAGAACTCGTTGAAGACGATGTTGGACACATTCTTGCCGCCCATCGAGGCGGTGAGCGGAGCGCCGATTGATCCGCCCACTGGTGCGACATACAGGGATTGGGTATTTGCCGCACCGTCATACACGCAGGCAAAATAATATTTCGTGCCCGGCGTGATCGCCACGCCTCCGGTGGCATACTGGGTCCCGCCTGCGCCCAGGAAATCACTGCGGCCCATGCCGTTGGTTCCCTGGGAAGTTGTCATGCCCAGAAAGGAGGTCGTGTTCGTGTTGCCCGGGAAAAAGACCTTCTCCCAGGTCGCAATCGCGCTCTCGGTGAACCAACCTTCGAAGCTGGCGCTGGTCAGGCCGCTCATGATTGAGGTAGGCAACGAACCATAGGCGGTCCCATTGTTGCCTCCCGGCAACTGCAACGCGTTGCCGCTGATGGCGGCACTTCCGTTCAACGTTCCGTTGGCCGTCCCGACGCTGTCATTGAAGTTGCCGTTGAACGTGTATTGGTGCGTCAACGTCGCGGGGCCTGAAGTAGGCAACGAATAAACCCGGACCCAATCCACCAGGAAAGTGGAGTTGTTGACCATTCCGTACAATGGCCAACCTCCCCCAAGAGCATAATCGATCATGATATAAAAGGGCGCCGACATATGACTCGTCGGGGTCGCGCACTGGTTGGTCTGTACCCCATCAATGTACATCGTGATGTTCGTGGGTGTCACCAGAACGCCGTAAATGTGATACCCCTGCCACGGATAACTTCCATCCGGCATCGGAGTTTGCGCCGCACTGATGTGGGGAAGTGTGTTATCCGTGGGATTCCAGTTGTGCGTATTCTGTGCAACAAAATTCTGAAGATTACCGGGCGTGTTGCAGACACCGTACCATTCAAACATATCGATTTCTTCGGTGGGCAACCCATCACTGACCGCCGGTATGCCGTTCCGGCTGTTCATCCAAAAGGCAGGCCAGGCACCCGAGCCGGAATTCGGCATCTGGCAGCGGATTTCAAAGTAACCGTAGAGTTGGGCAAAACCGGCCCCGCTTGGATCCATAGAAGACAGATTGCCCGAATGCCACTTGCCCAGCGTCACGCTGCTTACAAGCGGCGTACTGCCGGACTTTAAATTCACAGGACCAAAGGTGTTCCAGTCCAGGTTATGAAAGCTGGTGTCATAATACGCCGCATTCGGATTCTTGATGGCGCTCGTGGTGGTGATTTGTGGATAGCCGCAGTCATAGTTCTGGTCACCGCCATTGGTCTCCTGGCTCATCAGGTAATAACTGTGATTGGCCGACAAGGTTACGGCGGTTGTCAGATTCGCATAGACAAAGCCAACAGGTTGGCCCGAAGTGTTGACAGTCGCGGAACCATTCGGCACATCCACTCCATTGGACGCATCCACCAGTTTAACCACATGGCTCTGGGAGTTGCCTGAGATGACCCAACGTCCCACACTATTGATGACCACGGCGTTCGCGCCGGTCGTGAATTTAAATCCCACCCAGCCCGACCAGTTGTTTCTTGTCCCCACATCACTCGTGTTAATCCAGGCCTTGTCAGTGAGAATGCCGCCTGCGGCGCTGAAGGCGGCCGCATCCCACTTCGAGTCGGAATAGGCGCCCGATGCGCCATAGGGTGGCACGTAATACCAGGTGGAAGCTCCTTTTGGATTGCTTGTGGTGACGCTGACACTGTTGAACTCATCAGCAAAAGTCAGCGTGTAGCCGCTCAGGTTGATGTCCGACTGTGCCTGGACCGGAGTGAAGGCCATGCAAACAGCCAGCAAAGCCATGAGGGCAAGAATGCTGGTTTTAATCCGTGCTATTTTTGTTTTCATAATAGTGCTCTTGTTCCTTATGTTAGTATCGCTTTACTGGCTACATTTTTGTGCAAAAATAAAGGGGCTCGGCACATTGTGGGATCAGGATTGTTGCCCATGTCGGAACTATTTACTTCACTCGCTTCAATGTCCAGTACGAGATTACCTGACATCAGGTAAAACTGCCCAACCTTACGAATGGGGTCTCTTCAGATGCTTTATGTTAAAGCAGGGGCGAACAAGAGCTATCGCTGCTTATTTTCCCTTCGGAATCAGCAGGGTCCATCCGGGCTGCCAGGAGCCGCGGACGAGCATATTCAAACCGATCTTAGGCACACCGAAGCGATGGTTCTGCACAAGGGAAATCACCCACT
>JAQTNW010000032.1 GCA_028713655.1 Candidatus Methylacidiphilales bacterium
CACGGCAATCTGTTTGGGGCGATTGATTTTTATCAGGAAGCGAAAAAAGCCGGCATCAAACCGATCATCGGTTGCGAGGTCTATATGGCGCCGGGCAATCGCATGGACAAGACCTCGCCGAACGGGCGTGACCCCAATTATCACTTCGTTTTATTGGCGAAGGACCTGGTGGGGTACCAGAATCTGGTGCGGTTGGTGACTGCGGCGCACCTGGAGAGCGTGTATTTCAAGCCGCGGATCGACAAGGAAATCCTGAACAAATACCGCGATGGCCTCATCGGCGCCAGCGCCTGCATCCGGGGCGAGATTGCGCAGGCCGTGTTAACCGGGCGGATGAAGGACGCGGAAAAATCGATTGATGATTTTAAAAACATCCTGGGCGCGGACAATTTTTATCTGGAGGTCCATAATCACGGGCTCGACCAGGAACGGCAGGTCTGCGAGGCCTACAAGGAACTTTCCCGCAAGACGGGCACGCCCTTGATGGCGGCGAACGACGTGCATTATGTGGGTAAAAACCACGCGTCGGCGCATGACATTCTGCTGTGCATCCAGACGGGCGCGCGGCTTTCCGACGAAAAACGCATGCGCTATCCGTCGAATGAATTTTATTTCAAAAGCGCGGAAGAAATGGCGGCGTTGTTCCCCGACATGCCCGAGGCGCTTGAAAACACGCTGGCCATTGCGGAGCGCTGCGACTTGCAGCTTAAGTTTGGCGAGAGCAAGTATCCCGCCTATCCCGCGCCGGAGGCGATGTCGCGCGAAGCCTATCTGAGGCAGCTTTGCGAGGAGGGGTTCAAGCGGCGTTATGACGGGCGGGAAGATGCGGGCGAACTGCGCGAGCGGATGGAATTTGAAATCAAGGTCATCGAGCAGATGGGTTTTGTCAGTTACTTTCTCATCGTCTGGGACTTCATCGATTACGCCAAACGCAACGGCATTCCCGTCGGTCCCGGCCGCGGTAGCGCGGCTGGCAGCATAGTCGCCTATTTGCTGGGCATCACGGATGTGGATCCGATCCGCTTCGGCCTGTTGTTTGAGCGGTTCCTGAATCCGGAACGTATTTCACCGCCGGATATCGATGTCGATTTTTGCCAGAACCGGCGCGAGGAAGTCATCGAGTATGTCAAAAAGAAATACGGCGAGCTTTCCGTCGCGCAGATCATCACATTCGGGACCATGGGCGCCAAAATGGCCATTCGCGACACCGCGCGGGTGATGGGTTATTCGTTTTCCGATGCCTCAAAAATTGCGGACATGATTCCGAAGGATCCGAAGATCACCATCGGCAAGGCGATGGATGGCGTACCGGATTTCAAAAGACTGTACGAGGACGACGAGCGGACGCGGGAGTTGCTGGACAACGCGCTGGCTTTGGAAGGCATGGTGCGGCAATCCGGCACCCATGCGGCCGGCGTGGTCATCAACGACCGTGATTTGACGGAATTCATTCCGCTGACGCGGGACGATCACGGCAGCGTGATCACGCAATACGCCATGAATCCCGTGGGCGACCTCGGGATGTTGAAGATGGATTTTCTGGGGTTGAAGACGCTGACGGTCATTCATGACTGCCTGAATTTCATCGAGCAATCCACGGGCAAGAGGATCGATGTCCTGCAACTCCCGTGGGACGACGCCAAAACGTTTGAAATGCTGAACCGGGCGCAAAACATCGGGGTCTTCCAGGTGGAATCGCCGGGGATGCGCCGGACCTGCCTGGGTTTCGATATCCGGACCATCGATGATATCATTGCGCTGATCGCCTTGTACCGTCCCGGCCCGATGGACCTGATTCCCGAATACCAAAGTTATAAAAAGGGCGAGAAAAAGCCGGAGTACAAGCATCCGCTGCTGGAGAAGGTCTCAGGCGACACCTACGGCATCATGATCTACCAGGAGCAGGTCATGGCTGCTGCGCGCTTGCTGGCCGGTTATTCCCTCGGCGAAGCCGACGTGTTGCGCCGGGCGATGGGCAAGAAAAAGGCCGAGGAAATGGCCCAGCAGCGCGAGCGTTTCATCAAGGGCTGCGAGGAGATCAACCAGATTCCGCCGAAACTGGCCTCGGAGATTTTCGACTTGTTGGAAAAATTCTCCGGGTATGGATTTAACAAGTCGCACAGCGCCGCCTACGGGCTGATTACCTATCAAACCGCTTATCTCAAAGCCAACTACCCGGTCGAGTTCATGGCCGCGTTGTTGTGCAACGAACTGGACAACACGGACAAAATCGCGCTGTTTGTGGCCGAGTCAAAGCAGATGGGGCTCAGCATCCTGCCGCCCTCGGTCAATGAGAGCGAACTCAGCTTCACCGTGGCGCCGGGGCAGATTCGCTTCGGGCTGGCGGCGATCAAGAATGTCGGCGAAGGCGCGGCGCGCGCGGTGCTGGAAGCCCGGAAAGAGAAAGGGGCCTTCAGCTCGCTGGAGGATTTTTGCCGGAAGGTGGATTATCGTTCGATCAACCGCAAAACGGTGGAGAGCCTGATTCGTTGCGGGGCATTTGACGATCTGGACGGCAACCGTGCGCATGTGTTTTCACAGGTGGACAGGGCCTTGTCGGAAGCGTCATCGCTGGCCCGCGACCGCGAGAGCGGGCAGGGCACATTTTTGGATATGGGCGAAACTCCGGCATCGAAGCCCGATGCCAGCGGTACCGGGACTGTCGAGGAATGGCCCATGCGGACCCGGCTCGAAAACGAAAAGGAACTGCTCGGCTTTTATGTGACCGGCCATCCGGTGGATGAATTTGAGGATGATTTGCGCGCCTTCCGGACTTTGGATCTGGGCGAGGCGGAAGAGGAGTCGCATGACGCGCCCGCGCGGATCGCGGGGGTGATTTGCACCAAGGAAGTGCGCCTCACGAAAAAGGGGCAGAAGCCCTATGCGCGAATCAATGTCGAGGACCGGACCGGGCGCGTCGAGGTCACGGTGTTTCCCGAGTTGTATCAAAAGCACGGGAACGAACTGATGATCGGCATGCCGATAGTGATTGTGGGGTTTGTGGACCGCGAACAGGAGGACCGGCCCAAGCTGATGGCCCATCAGATTTTTACGCTGGAGGAGGCCTGCGAGTCCCTGGTGCGCGAGGTTTATGTGCGCTGCCCTCGCGAACGTTGCGGGCCGGGGTTATGGAATGAGCTGAAGGCCGTGGTGGCTGGCGCGCGCGGATCAAAGCCGCTGTGTTTAGTTATACCGGGAAGTCAGGGAGGAATGGCCATTGTCGAGGCCGGGAGCGATTACGCCGTCAAGTCGGATTTGTCCGTGCTGCGGCAGTTGCGGGAAAAATTTGGGGGACGCGAGGTGAGGCTCCGGGCGAAGGAACTGGGCGAGATATCCCGCCGCAGGCCGGGCGCGTGGCGCGGGAACGGAGCCCGCCAGAATTCGCCGCAAAAGAGCGCATAGAACACAAAAGAAGATTTTTTACAGGAAGATCGCGGAGGAACGCGGATGAATATGGAGTGCGGTGGCAAGACGAAGTCGCGACACCGCTTTGGATCCACGCAATTTCGACATCTGTCGCGAGCGAAGCACGAGGAAAACATTCTCTCACGGACACGGAGGTTGGCCCGCGAAAGAACGCGAAAATGCACGAAAATGGAACATAAAGTCTGAACCACGGACTCCGACATTCGTCGCGAGCAGATGAACGCGGATTGACGCAGATGAAAACGTGATTTGCGGCAAGCGGCTGTTTGCTTGCTCCAAGGTCTTAGATTGAAATTGGAGGAGTGTGCTTGCCTGTCACGGTCGGATTTCCACCAGGGTGCCATCGGGTGTTGCGTTCGATATTTCGTCAATCTCCCAATCGGTGACGGCGATGCATCCAGACGTCCAATCCATCAATCGGTGGAGCTTACCAAAAAGTCCGGTCCCATTTACGAGGCCGTGTATCATGATGTTTGAGCCGGGATTAATCCCGAGGGCTTTGGCCTTTGCCAAATCACGGTCCTCAGGATAAGAGACTCGAAGCGCGCGGTAACATGAACTTTTTTCCTTGTGTTCGACAATTCGATAAAGCCCTTCGGGCGTTTTGTGGTCGCCTTCGCGTTCCTTGGGTTCAAGCGGGTTTCGACCGAGGGAAATGTGGTAAACCTTCAGGACGGTTCCGTTTTTAATCAGCGTGAGCTTTCTTTTTTCTTTCTCGATTAAAATCCGATCCACCTTTTCGGTTGGAGGCGGTCCGGTATCCGATTGATTGGCCCAGACTAAAACACAAAGAAAGATGAGCAGAACCAAGCCTGCGGTGTATTTGATTAAAAATTTACTGAACTTCATGGCTGGCCTTTTTTTGGCAGAGTTCGTCGCGCATCTTTTGCGCGGTTTCCTTGGTCAGAGGCTCATTGATGAAAGGAGTCGCGATGCGGAAGAAAACATCATCCAAAAGAGTTTCCTCCTTCTTATCGAAGGCAACGTCTTCCCGGGCTTCCAAATTCTCTGCCCATTCCTGTAACTGAGCTGCTGTAATTTGATCCGCAAGAAACCGATCGATAATGTACAGTAAATCTTCATTCTTTAGGATGAGCAGCGGCTCACCCAACCAGTCCCAACCGAAGGAGTTTAATTCCAGCATCAGTGGCCCGGTCGGTTTTTTATAGCGAACGAGTTCCTGAAGAATTTCAGCTCGGCGATTCATTTTCTGGGTAGGCTCTCCAACATGTTTTTCACAAGTATAATATCTCTATGTTAGACTCAGTATGAGCTGAAGGCACGAGGATGGAAAACGATGTACAGCGCAAGCAGTACGAGGAGGATCGCGATGACGCCCAGCACGACGTTCTTTGTGTTTAATTTCAGCCCCTCATTTTGGGATGCTATTACAGGCGGAAGCTCCGGCGGAATGAAATCGTCCGGGAGCGGGGCAAGCCCTTCTCGTTCGTTGAGCACCTCGCGCGCGCGGTCGGCGTCAACTTCCTGCACTTGCAGCCGCAGTTCGCCGAGGACGCTTCCGTAGCCGATGGCGGCATTGTTTTCCCCGGCCAGAAAGGCGGGGATGCCGGCGGTTTCCAGCAGGGCCTTGTCGCTGCCGGCCTTGACCAGGTCCGTGTATTGTTTGAGCGTAATCATTCTCGATGGATCTTGAGCCCGCAAACCTTTTCAATGGCTTCAAAGTCCCTGTCTTTGTGGAACACATGGGCATCGTGCTCCAGTGCGCAGGCGGCGATCAAGCAGTCAACCGAGCTCCGAATCGTATATCCCTTCTTTCGGCAATCCCTGTAAAATTTGGCGGCCAGCTTGTAGGAGGATCTGCGCGGAGGGATTTCAATGAAGGGCTCAAAATGGCGTTCGATCTCAAACGCGTCTTTATCGTTGGAACACCCCTGCATCAGTTCCTGCAAAATCAATCCGGTAAAACAAATCGTTTTTTCCCGCTCTAAAAGCGAATGGACAATTTCAACCTCTCTCGTTTCCCTTCCGGCGAGAAAATCAATCCACACGCCCGTATCAACAAGAATCATCAGGTTCGGCTCTGGCGCATGAGATCCAGATCGCCTTTCCACTGGATTTTTCCGCGCAGCTTCAGGATATTTTTTTGATCTTTGCGCCGCACGAATTCAGACAAGGCCATATTCACAAGATCCTTTTTTGTGCGAAGGCCGGAGAGCTTGAGGCCGCGGGCCACGAGCCCTTCATTCAGATTGATATTGGTCCGCATATACACATAAATACAAAAAATAGGTGTAGAGTGCAAGGATTGAATCCGGGGCAGGCGGATAACTCGGATGGAAAATTCACAAGATCAAACAAAACAGTTTTTACTGGAAGATCGCGAAGAGAAAGGCAAAGGTTAACCTTCTTTCTCACTGTCCTCCGTGATCTCTTTGTAAGTTTTAAGCAAGAGCTTTAACCCCTTTTTGTGTTCCTTGCGTTCTCTTGTGGCGAAACTTCCTGTCTTGGCAACGTTCCGAGAAGACCTGTATCGATTGCTTGCCATCATGAATAAAACTGCTTGCCTAGGGGGCTTGGCTTATGTGACCGGCAACCCCTGATTTACAATTATGTTTCGCACCGTTTTAGGCAAAATTCATCCCGCAGTTTTTCTGAAAGCCGCCAAAGCGGCTTCCGGCACAATATCCGAGCACGAACAAAAGCTGCTTGAATTATGCCAGATCTCCAGCGGGGAAGCATTGCAGCGTCTCGAGGTGACTGAGGGAGGGCTTTCCCCAGCCGCGGTGGAAACGGCCCGCGATGAATTCGGCCCGAACACCCTCGGAACCAAAAAGCAAACCGGCATCGTCATGGAGTTGCTGCAGCGTTGCCGCAACCCGCTGGTCATCCAGTTGCTCGTTATTTGCGCGGTTTCGGCGTGGAACGACGACGTGCCGTCGGCGGTTGTGGTGGGAGTGATGATTTTTCTCAGCGTGGTGCTTGCCTATGTACAGGAGCATCGTTCCAGCAAGGCGGTTGAAAAACTCCAGGCCATGGTGGAAACCAACTGCCATGTCATCCGGGACGGCGTGGAATGCGAGATTCGGATCGATGAAATTGTTCCGGGAGATATTGTGGTGCTGAATGCAGGCGCGATCATTCCCGCCGATCTCCGGCTGATCAGCGCCAAGGACTTTTTTGTCAGCCAGTCCTCGCTCACCGGGGAATCCATGCCGGTGGAAAAAAATTCCGCTGCCGCAACCGTAACGGGACGCGGCATCATCGAATTGCCCAACGCCTGTTTCCAGGGCAGCAACGTTCTCAGCGGTTCGGCGCGCGGACTGGTGGTGAATACCGGCACACGGACGCACTTCGGATCCATCTCGGAAAAACTTTCCGGGCAGCGGGTCCAGACGAGCTTCGACAAGGGCATTGCCGGGTTTACTTGGCTGATGATCCGCTTCATGGTGGTCATGGTCAGCGTGGTGTTTTTGATCGTCGGCCTTACCAAGGGCAACTGGCTTGAAGCCCTGACGTTTGCCCTGGCGGTGGCTGTCGGCCTGACACCTGAAATGCTGCCCATGATCGTGACGGTGAACCTTTCCAAGGGCGCAATGGCGATGTCGAAAAAGAAGGTCATCGTCAAGCGCCTCAACGCGATCCAGAACTTCGGCGCGATCGACATTCTCTGCACCGACAAAACCGGAACCCTCACGCAGGACCGGGTCATTCTTGAAAAGAGCGTGGATGTCACCAACCGCGAAAGCGAGGACGTGCTGCGCTACGCCTACATGAACAGCTATTACCAGACAGGGTTGCGCAACCTGCTGGACAGATCGGTGCTTTCCCACAGCGACCTAGATGTGGAGCGCGGCTGCAAAAAGGTGGACGAAATCCCGTTTGATTTTCAGCGCAAGCGCATGTCGGTGGTCGTGGATTATGAGGGCGACCATGTGCTGATTTGCAAAGGGGCCGTGGAGGATGTTTACAAGGCATGTACGCACTATCAAGTGGACGACGAGATTCATCTGATGATCGACCTCATCAAAAACGATCTGCTTGAAGAATATGAGGGGTTGAGTCAGGACGGCTACCGTGTGCTGGGAATCGCCTACCGCGAATTTCCGCAAAGCAAAACTACCTTCTCCGTGGCCGACGAAAGCGATTTGATTTTGCTCGGTTACATTGCCTTCCTGGATCCGCCCAAAGGCTCTGCTGCAAAGGCCATCGCTTCGTTGCGGGACGTGGGAGTGGCCACAAAAATCCTGACCGGCGACAACGCGCTTGTGACACGCAAAATTTGCAAGGATGTCGATCTCGCAGCCGGGGAGATCATCACAGGCGACCAGCTTATCGGCCTGGGCGATGAAGCGCTCGGCGAGCTTGCGGAAAAAACCAGCGTCTTCGCGCGTCTTTCTCCTTCGCAGAAGGAAAGTCTCATCATTGCCTTGCAAAAGCGCGGGCATGTCGTCGGCTATATGGGCGACGGCATCAACGATGCGCCCTCGATGCGCGTGGCGGATGTGGGGATTTCGGTTGATTCCGCAGTTGATGTCGCGAAGGAATCCGCCGATATCATCCTCCTGGAAAAAAGCCTGCTGGTACTCGAGGACGGCATCCTCGAAGGCAGGAAAGTATTTGGGAACATCATCAAATACATTCGCATGGGCGCCAGTTCCAATTTCGGGAACATGTTCAGCGTACTGGGCGCGAGCTGTTTCTTCAAATTCCTGCCGATGCTCCCCATTCAAATTCTGGTCAACAACCTGCTCTACGACGGATCACAGCTCGGCATTCCCTCGGATAATATCGACCCGGAATACTTGAAAACACCCCGCAAATGGGACATTGCGAATATCCGGCGCTTCATGATGTACATCGGTCCGATCAGTTCCATCTTTGACTATGCCACGTTCTTTTTGATGTTATATTTCTTCCAATGCCAAAATTTGGGACTATCGGCCCCGTCGGAACTTGCGGCCCGCTTTGCCCATCCGGCGAACGTGGACGGCAGCTACGCCGCCTCGCTTTTTCACAGCGCCTGGTTTGTCGAGTCGATTCTCACGCAGACGCTGATCGTCCACATTATCCGCACCCGGAAAATCCCTTTCATCCAAAGCATTGCCAGTCCGTTTTTGATCATGACAACGCTCATCGCCATAACGATTGGCGCGGCGCTGCCCTACTCGCCGTTCGCGAAAGACCTCGGCCTCGTCCCGCTCCCGGCCATTTACTGGGCGTGGATCGCCGGATTTGTTTTCTGTTATTCGATCATCACGCATCGCGTGAAGGTTTGGTTCCACAATAAATACGGGATTGATTAAACATGAAAAGTCTTCTCAACGCCTTGCAGGACGGCCGGTTGATCGAGCTTCCTGACAACAACAAGCAGAAAGCCCTGGAGTATCTGGCCACTTTGATTGAGGCGATCCCGGACATCGGTGTTGAAGGCGGTATCACGGAGACGGTGCTTGCGCGCGAGCAATCCCACAACACCGGAATTGGCAAAGGCTGGGGCTGCCCGCACGCCCGCTCGTCCCATGACGGTGAACTGCTTTGCGCCGTGGGCTGGAGTCCCTCGGGAATCGATTACGGTTCACCCGACAACGAGCCGGTGCATATCGTGGTCATGTATTTTGTCCCGGACACGCAAAAGAACGCGTATCTCAAGGAAATTTCATCCCTGGCCAAGGCGATCCTAACCCAGCCGGACATGCAGGACTTGAAGTCGCTGACCGATTTGACAGAGGTGCGGCACCGGCTTCTGGATGCCATCAGTGCGGCTCTCGAATCCTCCGCGCCGGAAGCCAAGGCCCGGATGATCCAACTGGAGGCGAAACACGCCGAGGCCAAGGAGGCGGGAACCGCGCTCCCGGCCGATATTGCCCGCCGCATCGTTCCGCTTTCCATTCTGGCGGTTCCCGGGGCCAGGCCGGTTGTGTTGTGCCTGGACCGCGAGATTGTTGCGCTCCTGGAGTCCAAGGAAAGCCTGGCAAGCGATTTGGCGCAATCCGGGCAGGCTGAACACCAGGGGGTCCGCGTCATGCTGCGCGGCTCGTCGAATTTTCAGCCGGACCGGGTGTTGTACGAGTGCCTGGCGTTCAAGTTGAACGGGCAACCCGCGCAACCATAGGTTGAACTTTTGTTACAGGAAGATCGCGAAGGACGTTTTTTAACGCAAAGTCGCAAGGGAACACATTTTTCTCTCACGGAGGCACAAAGAACACGGGGGAAATCAGGTTTAATCACAAACAGCACAAAAATGGAACAGAAGTTTTTTACAAAGAGATCGCGGAGTTTATTCGAGCTTCTTAGGCCTTCCTAAACCTTGGCGAGCTTTGCGTCCTTGGCGCGAGAATGAGTTTGTTTTTACACGCCCGGGCTGCGGGGCTTCAGTTTGGCTTCAATGAATCCGGTGAAACGGTGTATCTCCTCCAACTTGAGCAGCCAGGCGGCTCCGAAATAAACGGTTGCGCCCGTGCTCATGAGGAGCAGCACCTGGATTGCCGCGGGCGTTCCCGAAAGCAGGTAGCGCAGGCCTAATAGAGCCAGTATCATGATAAGTGTGGAAAAGGCGATTTTTCCCAGCGACATGCAAAATGCCAGGTCGGTCAGGCGTCCGATGGGCTTTTGAATCCACCAGGCAAGCTGGACAAAATTGATCAGGGCCACAAGCGATGTGGAGAGCGGCAGGCTGATTAATCCCAAATGCAGCACGTGAATGAAGAGAAGGTTGAATCCGATATTGAGAGCGATGCCGGTCAGGCTGATTTGCACCGGGGTTTTGACCCGGTCCAGTGCGTAAAAGGCCGGCGCCAAAACCTTGATGGCCGCGTAGCCTGCGAGGCCGAGCGTGTAATACTGCAGCAGCAGAGCGGTTTGGCCGGTATCGAAGGCTTTATAAGCGCCCCTTTGGAATATCAGGGCGATGATCGGGTGGGCCGCCAGCGCCAGTCCGGCGGAAGCCGGAAGGGTCAGGAAAAACATGCAGCGCAAACTTTCCTGAATTTTGCTCCGGAATTCCGACAGGTTTTCCAATGCGGCTGAGCGGGAAACCGAAGGCAAGGTGACCATGGAAATGGCCACTCCAAACATGCCGATGGGCAGTTGCATCAGTCGGAACGAATTATCGAGCCAGGTGACGGCGCCATTCCCGAAGCTGGATGCAAAACGGGTGTTGACCATGACGTTGATTTGGACGGCGGACCCGGCAATGATGGCGGGCATCATGAGAATCAAAACTTTTCTCAGGCCGGGGTCCTTGAAATCAAGCGCCAACGCGGGCCTGAACCCGAGTTGCCACGCCCGCGGAACCTGGATGAGCCACTGGATTAGTCCGCCTGCGACAACACCAATGGCGAATCCATAAATGGCTTTTGACCCGAAGTGCGGGTCATAGAGCCAGCCGGCCCCGGCTCCAACCAGAATGGAGACCACATTGAACGCGGTGGAGGCGGAAGCGGGCAAACCGAAGCTGCCGAGGCTGTTTAACAGGCCCATGTAAATTGCAGCCAGAGCGACGACCAAAATGAAGGGGAACATGATCTGGGTGAGGGTGACGGTCAGTTCCATTTTTCCTGGGATGCCGGCAAACCCCGGCGCCAGAATCCTGACAATCCAGTCGCTGAATAATATTCCCCAGACCGTGACAATGAAAAGAAAGCCGGCCAATGTTGTCAGCACCAGGTTGGCCAGCCGGAAGGCCTCGGGTTTTCCCTCCTTGGCGAGTTTTTGCGAAAATGTCGTGACAAAGGCGGTGGACAAAGCGCCTTCGGCAAACAAGTCCCGCAGCAGGTTGGGAATGCGGAAGGCTGTTTTGAGGGCGTCCAGTTCCAGGCTGGCGCCGAAGATGGCGCTGAGCAGGATTTCCCTGAAAAGGCCCAGGATGCGCGATCCAAAAATGGCCGCCATGATTTTGGAGGCTGACCTGGCAGTGCTGGGGGTTGAGGACATCGATAAGGAAGGATTATTTAGCCTGCATGTCTTACACGCTTCCTGGAGAATTAGCCAGATTGCGGAGTTTTTTGTATTTCAAATAAACTTCCCGGGCGTTGAGGGATGCGATGCGCCAACCCAGCAGACCGCCCTTGAATCCACCCTTCAGAATAAAAGCCCGCAGAAATCGGACGATCGCATGCAAATACGGCGTCAGCAGACCTGCGCGCTTCCCTTCTTTAAAAGCCGATGAGGCCCAAAGCGTGGAATAGTTTTCGATGCAGGCCATTTGATCGGCCAGGTTCCTGTAGGTGTAATGGTAAAGCTCTCCCTTGAGGGATTGTACGGGGCCTTGGATTTCAAGACGTTCGTGAACCGCGCCACCCTCGAATCTGGCCCTGTCACGGCGGAATAACCTGACCAGCCGGTCGGGATACCAGTCTCCAAAACGAATCCATTTGTTTTCATAAAACACGACCCGTGAAACATCGAATCCCGTTGCTTCCGGGTCTTTCCCGGCTTCTTTGAGTTTGAGAATTTCATCCCGAAGTTCCGGCGAAAGTTCCTCGTCGGCGTCGATGCTGAGAATCCAGTCGCCCGTGGCTTTTTGCAGCGCGAAATTTTTCTGGGCAACGTAGCCCTCCCAGTCGTGCCGGATGAAACGCGCATTGTGATCGGTCGCGATGAATGGGGTGCGGTCCGTGCTGCCGCTGTCCACGATGACAATTTCATCCGCCACGGGTTTGAGGCTGGCGAGACAACGCGGAAGGTCGCTTTCCTCGTTCAGGGTGATGATGCAGGCCGAAATTTTCATAAAGAAAAAGGTTAGCAGAGGCAGAGGCATGGACGCAAGGAGCGCTTATCTTTCAGGTTAGGAGACTTCAATCAGCCGGTCGCCGCGCTGCAGTGCTTCGACTACCTGGGGCCAAAGAGGCAACAGCCATTCGATCAGCTCGGCATTGGTGCAATTACCGATGCGCAACCAGACCACAAACGGGCCGGATCGTCCAGTCAGAACCCATTCTGCAAAGTCTTCGTCTTTCGTGACAATGACTGCTGCATGTTTGATGGCGTATTGCCACAAGTCGCCATCCGGACTCTGTGCCAGTGCCAGTTCAAGCACATGTTCGACCATGTGCCACGCATTCTCAATCGATGGGCCAGTGCTTTGGGCAACTGGGTATCTACCAGAAACCTCATGCGGGCTGTAAGCGGATGATGCCGTGATTGGCCTGGGCTGAGGCGTATTGATAGCAGGCCCGGATGTCCTCTGGTTCAAGGAAGTCGTAATCCTGAAGAATTTCCTGTTCTGTGGCGCCAGCGGCGAGCAAATCGAGCACATCCTTTACACGCAGGCGGTAGCTGCGGATGCAAGGACGCCCGCCGCACTTGCCGGGTTCCATCGTGATCCGATCCAAGTAGTTCTTGCTCATGCTGGTAATACTCTACACGACTTGATCCGTTTGGACGAGTCGTTTTAAATACGGGCGAGGGCGGCTTCGACTGCCTGGTCCGGGGTAACAGCATTCATGCAGCGGAAGTCGATGGGGCATTTGCGCAAAAAGCAGGGGCTGCAGGGCACATGTTCGCGCAGCACGGCCACGGAGTTTCCCAATGGCCCCGTCAGTTTGGGTTCCGTGGAGCCGAAAATAGCGACGGCAGGAGTGCCGAAGAGGGCGGCGGCGTGCATGGCCCCGCTGTCGTTGCAGAGCACAAGCTTTGCGTGGGCGATGATGTTAAGGAATTCGCAGAGGCCTGTTTTGCCTATCTTGTCGGTAACGGGAAAATCCGCCTGATTGCGGAATTCTTCCGCGACGTCCTTATCCTTTGGTCCGCCGAGCAGCACCACTTCCAGATCCTGCTTTTTCAGGATGCGGCGGATGGTTTCCGCAAACCGTTCGGGCAACCAGCGTTTGGCGGGACCGTATTCCGCTCCCGGGCAAACCGCCAGGCAGGGTTTGGCGCCGGGTGAAACGCAGGCGGGCTTGGGCAGGGGTTTGAACGGGGTCTCGTCAACCGGCACTCCGAGATGTTTCATGAGGGCGAGGTAATGTTTTTGGTGGTGTACAAATCCCCGCGTTTGCCGCGGGCGGGGCCAGCTTTGGGTCAGCAACCAGGATCGGAAATGGCCGGTGAAACCGAAACGCCGGGGTATGCAGGCCAGCCGGGCTTCCAGCGCGGTCCGCAGCGAGTTCGGAAAGAGAATGGCGGAATCAAAATTTGAATCGCGGAGTTCCGAACTCGTCGCAAGGATGCTGCGTTCGGTCGTGAGGACATTTTTCAAACCGGGGACCAGGCGCCAGAGGTCTGCCAGCTTTTCCGGGCAGAGGACAAAAAGTTCGGATGAATTCGGGAGGGCGGACTGCAAGGCCTGCAAGGCCGGCAAAGTCATGATGGCGTCGCCCAGCCAGTTGGGGCTGCGGAGCAGGATGCGTTGGCCGAGATTTTCGAGTTCAGGCATGGGCGAAAAGAAGACGGAACCCATTCAGGGTTCTGGATGATTTTTTCATTTTACCCAGGGCAGCTCGTTCCTCGCAACCCTGGGCTGAAGGACGAAACGCCGTTGGCGTTTTAGCTAACATTCCACCTTTTAACATCTTGTCCGATATGTTCATTAGGAGGCGGAGATTCAATCCCCTCTATCAAGCTTTCCGTTATAGGATTGCCACGGCCCCAAAGACCACACACCCCGAAGCGCTCCGCTTTCCGCCCCTCTTGATAGAGGGGACTTGGCCTCGTCCGCCGCGGCCAATCCGACCTTTGATCCCGTCCCGCTTAGCGGGCCACGCCGAGTTCACAGCGCCGGTTGGCCGTCCAGGCAGATTCATTTTCACCCTGCTGTGCGGGGCGTTCCTTGCCGTAGGAAATGGTGGTCATCCGGGAGTTGTCCACGCCCAGGCCGAGAAGATAATCGCGGGTCGCAAGGGAACGCCGTTCGCCGAGGGCGAGGTTGTATTGGGTTGTACCGCGGCTGTCCGTATGGCCCGCCAGAACGAGTTTGGCATTCGGATTGTCGCTGATCCATTTGGCGGCTTGTTCGAGTTTGGGACGCTCGGAAGCCTTGATGGCGAAGCTGTCGAAGTCAAAATGAACGGTGTAGGGCGCCAACTGGCTGTAGTCGGCGTTTTCCGGATTGATGTTGGGGTTTCTTTCGCTGACGGCGTAGTTGGGCAGGCCTTCGGCGGAACTTCCGCTCATGCTGCTGTCCGAGCCGTCATCTTTTTTAGCAGGGCGGCTGCAACTGGAAATAACGACTGCCAGCGTCAAAGTCAGGAACAGGAATAATTTTGGATTCATAGTGGAAATTTTCTTAAGACGTTTAGCGTGAGACGGCGGGTTCTGAACAGCGGTTCAGTCCATTGTCAAGTTGTACGGTTTGTTTGGTCTTGGAGTCAAGCAGATAAAGCTTTCCATCCCTGGAAAAGACCAGATGCCGCGAATTCCGGCACCAACTGGGTGTTTCATTGATTCCGGAGGCGGTCAGGATGGTTTGTTTGCCGCCGACGATCTCGCTGATGGCAATCTGGTTCTGTCCCGCGATCCGCACGGAGTAGGCCAGCAGGCGGCCATCGGGGGACCAATCGGGTTCGGTGGTGTAGGGCGAGTAGGTGTTGAAACGTTGGGGCGCTCCGCCGTTTGAAGCGATGATGTAGAGTTGCGCCGAGCCGCGGTCATCCGAGACATACGCGATCCTTCCGCCGTCCGGCGAATACGTGGGGCTGGCTTCGGTCCCGACGCTGTGAGTCAGGCGTTCGGGAGAGCCGCCGCCGGAGGCGATGGTATAAAGTTCGGTATTTCCATCCTTGGACAGGGTGAGGGCGACGCGCGAACCGTCGGGCGAGAAACTGGGGCCGGAATTCAATCCGGGATAAAATGAAATCCGGCGCTTGTTGCTGGCGCCCAAATCCAGCAGCCAGACGTCCGGGTAACCGCTTTTGAAGGATGTGAAGGCGATGAGGTTGCCCTGGGCGTTGAATTTGGGGCCGAGGTTGGTGGAGTTGTCCTTGGTCAATTCGCGTACCACGCCGCCATCCAAATCCATGAGGTAAAGTTCCTTGTGGCCGGAGTCGGCGGCAACAAACACGACCCTGCTTGTGGCGATGCCCGGAGATCCGGTGACGGCCTGGACGATGGCGTCAGCGAATTGATGTACAGCGCTGCGCCAGTCGCCGGGAAAGGTCTGGTTGAAATTCTGGCTGCCGGAAAGGCTGCCCGCCAATCCCGTGGCACCCAAGCTTCCCTTGGCGGTGAAGGCGGCAGCATCGGCCGTGGCGATGACAAAGTCTCCGGACAACTTCAGGTCGGTTTGCAAAAGGGCGGTGGCCGCGCTGCCATTCGGGCCGCTGATGGGCGCGGCATAGATCTTGATCTTGTTCTCGCCAACCACTTCGATTTCCTGTCCTGACAGGTGGTTCAACAGGCAAAATGCGGCGGGCAACAGCAGGCAAAGATGCTTCAGATTGGCCTTAATCATAAACCCGCAAGGTTTGCAGCCTTTGCCAAAAAGGCGAGAAAATTTGAGGGGAGCGTCAATCAGTCATTCAGGCGGAAACGTACTGTGGTTGTGTAATCCGGGTGGGCCAGGCTTGCCGGCGGCGGGTAGGGCATTCGTTTCGTCGCGTTGACCGCATGGACGACTGAATCATCAAAGGCCTGGTTGCCTGACGGGGTCTGGATTCCCAGGAATAGTACCGAACCGTCGCCCAAGATCCGGATGCGTACGACGGTGGAAAGCGCCGGGTCGTCCGATGGCGAGGTCCAGTGCTTTTCAAGCGTGATTTTGATCAGGGTGCGGTATTCGTCGCCGGCAACGGATCCGCCCGGAACGCCGGGTGTCCCGCTGTCGCCTGTTCCCCCATGAACTCCGCTGGTGGATCCCAGCGCCCGGGCCAGCGTGTTCTCCACCTGGTTGGCGCTAACAGACGATCCGCCCTTTGGAGTGTGTGGCGCGGCGGGGTTGCCTGGCGGATTTGGATTTTCAGCTTTGCGGGTGACAACATGATCCAGGTCGATTTTGACCGGGGCTTTGACTTTTTCTGTTTTGGGGGGTTTGACGGGCGCGGGGGCCAGGTCTGGAACGTCGTTTTTTACGGGCGGAAGAGGTTCGGGTTGTTTTTGTTCAACAACGGGTTGCGGGGGAGTGGGCTCGGGCGGCGTTACAGTTGGAGTGGGCGTGGGGGTTGGCTGAATCTGGCGGATCGGCTCGGGCGCTGGAACGGGTTCGTGCGGGTTGGGTGCAGGATTTGTGGGGCCGGCGGTTTGTTTGGAACCTTCCAGAGCGGGCGCGCCTTCCCTTGGATTGATCTGGTCCGGAAGGCCGACGAGGGGAATAAAATCCTCCCTGGGTTCGCTTTGAAATAACTTTCCGCTCAGCGCAAGTATCAGGAGCAGCAGGACATGAGCCGCGCCAACCCAGCAGAGGGTTTTGGGCGAAATTTCGTGGCTGGCGGATTTCATTTGTTTTTGTCGGGCGTATTGGAGAGGCCGAGGCGCGCGCCGGACCGCTTCACAACGTCCAGCACATCCATCAGTTGCTGGTAACGCAGGTTGGCGTCGGCGCGCAGAGCCACCACGGAGTCCGGATTTTTTTCCACGGCATTGGTGAGATAAATTTCAAGCTCGCGCGTTGTCATGACACGCTTGCCGGCCGTTATGATGCCATTGCTGGTGACGGAGACCTGGATGATGGACTTGGGATCGATCTGGTATGCCGGATTGGAACGGGCCTTGGGCAGCTTGATCTCCATCTGTTGTTCCATGAGGGGAGTTGTGATCATGAAAATGATCAACAAGACAAAGCAAAGATCCAGCAGCGGTGTGATGTTGAGTTCCGCCAATACACCTCCGCCGTGCCAGCGCTGGGAGTAACGTTTCATGTCCGTGCTTTGAGGTAGCGGTGCTCAAAATCCGCCGCGCATTCCGCGGCAAAGTTTTCCATTTGCACGGTCATTCCGCGCACGCTGGTGATAAGATAATTGTAGCCGAACATGGCGGGGATGGCGACCACCAGACCGGTGACGGTGGTGATCAGGGCGCCGGACACGCCGGGCGCCAGGGCTCCGAGGCTTGCCTGTCCGGCCTGGGCGACACCGCTGAAAGCGTCCATCACGCCCCAGACCGTGCCGAGCAATCCCAGGAAAGGGGCGCCGCTGACAGCCGTGGCCAGAAGGATGAGTTGGGAATCCAGCTTGAGCATTTCCTCGCCGACAGCGCGCTCCATGGCAGAGCGCACGGAGGCCATGGCGGTGGCATCGACCGGGTCGGCTGAATGGAGCCGGGCCTGGAAGGTTTCATCAACTTCTGTTGAACCCAGCAAATGAAAGGCGAGTTCATCCGAGCCGGCCTGGTAGATGGCGGCCATCGGAGAGACGCTGTAGCGTTTTTGTTCGGCGTAGATTTCCAGCGGATAGCGGGAGTTGCGGTAGCGTTTGAGAAATAGTTTTGTTTCAATGCGCGCATTGCGCAGGAAGACGAACTTGGTGACCATGACCGACCAACTGAAGATCGAGCCCAATGAAAGCAGGAGAATGACAACCTTGCCTGCGACGTTGGAATGTTCGAATGCGAAGACAAGTCCCGCGCTGGCCAGCGGCAGGGGAAACAAAAAATTCATGCGGAAACTATTGTCCCCCAACGGCCTCTCGTCAATGTTGTCTTGCAGGAAACATGCGGAGGCAGGTTAAAGGCTGATACTCTTACTCTTACTCCTACTCTATCTCTCTTTCCAATCTGCGGGCGGCGTCCAAGGCAAAGCGTCCGTTGCGGTGAACGAACCACTAGTTTGCATGAGAATTTGTTTTTGTTTCCAATGGATTTCTGTCCTAAATAGTCGGCATTATGCCGGAGACAAAGGACATTCATACAGCCGAACAAATTCTTAACGCGCTGATCCAATATTGCGTCAAATATAGTTTCCAGATAATTGGCGCTATCGTATTGTTTGTTGCGGGTTGGGTGATCGCCGGGCGGCTTTCCGCCCTTGTCGTGGGTGTTTGCGCCCGCAAAAAAATGGATCTGGTGCTTGTCCAGTTCCTGGGCGGTTTGATCAAGGTGCTGACCTTGACGATTTTCGCGGTGATCGCCCTGGACGCCTTGGGAATTAACATTTCGCCGTTTATTGCCGCCATCGGCGCCTGTGCTTTTGGCCTGACCCTGGCCCTCAAAGGGCCGCTTTCCAATTACGGCGCCGGAGTGGCCATTATCTTTACCCGGCCCTTTACCGTTGGGAACACGATCACCACCGGAAGCCATTCCGGCATCGTGGAGGACGTCAAACTGGCCAACACAGTGTTGATTACATGTGATGGGGAACGGATCACGATTCCCAACAGGCAGATTGTAGGCGAGACGATTGTAAACTCGTATGCGAATAAAATCGTCGAGGGAAAGGTGGGGGTGGCGTATGACACCGATCCCGGAAAAGCCATTGAAGTGGTCACGCGGGCGCTGGAAAACGCCGCAGGAGTGGTACAAGACCCGAAGCCGCAGGTGGGCATTGACGCGTTTGGGGATTCGGCCCTTGTCATCGGCTACCGGTATTGGACGCCTTCAAAAGGCTGCCATATTGTGCGTTATGCCGCCAATCTGGGCGTTTACAAAGGGCTGAAATCGGCCGGGATCGAAATCCCGTTCCAACGTCAGGATGTTTATTTGTTCGAGGATAAGAAGCCGCCTCAAAAGAGAAGCAGGAAAGTTTAAGATTTCTTGCGTATTCCAGAAGCTGTGCGAATATACCAAGCTTCAGGCAGTTCAAATCCAGTTTAAATTAATCATAATTCCTACCATCATCATGTTTCGTATTCCATTTCATCGGGTCAATTGGTTGCCCAGTGCGTTTCTGATGGGCACCCTGGCGATGGCGCTGACGCTTGTGCCGCTCTATGTCTGGCACTTTGGGCTCAACCTCTTCCAAATCGGGCTGTTTTTGTTTTTTTTCCTCTGCACAGGACTGAGCATCACCCTTGGTTATCACCGTTTGTTTGCCCATCGCTCGTTCGAAGCCCGGCTTCCCGTCAGGCTTGCCTGCCTCATTTTTGGAGCTACTGCTTTTGAAAGTTCGGTTTTGGAGTGGGCCTCGGACCACCGCCGCCATCACAAGCATGTCGATGGCGAGGATGACCCGTACGACATCACCAAGGGCTTTTTTCATGCCCACATGGGTTGGATGCTGTTCAAGCTCAAACCCACGCCGCCGTTGGACAATGTGGCTGACCTGCAAAAAGATACACTGGTCATGTGGCAGCACCGCCACTGGCCCTGGATTGCGGGGATCGTCGGCTTTGCCATTCCCGCGTTGATAGGCTGGGCCTATGGCGGCTGGGTGCAGGCTTTGGGGGGTTTTTTGATCGCGGGGGTATTCCGCGTGGTGTGCGTGCAACACAGCACGTTTTGCATCAACTCCATGTGCCATACGCTCGGCACCCGCCCCTATTCCAGCAAATGCAGCGCGCGGGACAGTTGGCTGATGGCGCTGTTTACCTTTGGCGAGGGGTATCACAACTTCCATCACGAGTTCCAGCATGACTACCGGAACGGCGCCAAGCCCTGGCAATTCGATCCCACTAAATGGCTGATCTGGATTTTAAGCAAAGTGGGACTGACCAGGGGATTGCGCCAGGTTCCGGCGCAAAAAATACGCGAAGTCGAAGAGGCGGAGCGGCTAGCCCGGACGCCTCACCCGCGCTTATGAAAACCTCACAGAGTGCTTTTTCATATGGCAGAGCAGGAAGTGGACAGCACGGCATCCGGGCTAGAGCAAATTGCGTTTATATTGTCGCGTCATCGCGAGGCCCATCTGGAACACTCGCGACGCATGTCGGAGTTGGGCCGTGGCGATCCACTCCATACCCATAAGCTGGTTTCTGGATCCACGTCGCTGCGCTCCTCGCAATGACGTATGAACGTGCGGCAGAATAAATACAATATGCTCTAAAAGCAAAACCACCTGAATGACGGGAAATTTTTTAAAACAGAAATCTGTATTTTGAGGCGGTTTTGCCGAAGCCTGCATGCGCATGCATTTCCGGGTGACACGCCAGATGCCTTTCTAGCCACCTGCAGGAAGGTTGGTGCTGGGGAACATGCAGGCTAGGCGGATAATTCCCGCTTGAACACGAGTTCGTACAGATAGCATCCCTCTTTGCATTGTTCCGAATGCTCGCCTGTTATTTGATAGTACGGGCATTCCAGAAAGGCACTTTCCGAGGGTTTCCAGCCTTTCAGCAAATTGGCCGGGATGCCGGCATTGCTGCGTTCGATCAACCGAAAAACTTCATCCACCTGGCCAGGTTTAAGGAACTGGTGGATTTTACAACCGGCCTCCGTTGGCGTTGGATGGCTGCAGGTCATCGTAGGAATCCACCCTGAACCTCATTTTTCAAAATTCAAGAAAAACCAGCATGAGCTTTCACGCGAAGACGCGAAGCAGATACATTTTTGACAGGATTTACGGGATGAACAGGAGCAGAGGCAGAGGGAAATGCCGAATTCGGAATGCTGAAAAGAGTAAGAGTATCCGCTTTCACCCCCCCTTTTTGCGCCTTTTCGCGGCTAAAATGTTGTTTTCGAGCGTGGCGTCTAATCCCCGAAACTGACCCCGATTTCCCGGCAGATTTGCACCAACTGCGCCTCGGGCTGGACCCGTTTGAGGTGGCCGACGGCCTGGGTAATCGGCACATCGCCGATCTTGTAATTTTGGTAGTTTACCATGTAACCGAATTTCTTTTGGGCAGCCAGGTCCACGGCCGCCACGCCGAAACTTGTGCCCAAAATGCGGTCCAGTGCTGTTGGATTGCCGCCGCGTTGCAAATGTCCCAGCACGACGGAGCGCGTTTCCTTCTCCGTGTTGTCGGCGATGATTTTTGCAACACGTTCGCCAATGCCGCCGAGTGCGGCTTCTCCCTTGCGGCCCTGGGCGTCCTTGGTGACATAGGTGCCATCCTTGGCGAATGCGCCCTCGGCCACCACCACCATCGTTGTGAAAGCGCCATCAGCTTCGCGCGACCGTACGACCTGGCATATTTTTTCCGGATCAAACGGAATTTCGGGAACTAGAATGATGTCCGCACCGCCGGCCAATCCTCCATTCAAGGCGATCCATCCGGCATAACGTCCCATGACTTCCAATACCATCACGCGTTTGTGACTGCGGGCGGTGGTGTGCAGCCGGTCGAGGGCATCCACCACGCAGGCCACGGCGGAGTCGAATCCGAAGGTCATCGCCGTTGCGTCGATATCATTGTCGATGGTTTTCGGAACGCCGATGGTATTGATTCCGGCCTCGAATAGTTGCAAGGCGGTGGTTAGTGAGCCGTCGCCGCCGATGCAAATGAGGGCTTCGATATCCAGGCCTTGGAGTGTTTCCTTGGTCTGTTCAATAATGGCAGGGTCGAGCGATGCCTTGTTGCCATGGCCCACTTTGGCGACAAAATGCCCTTTGTTGGTGGTACCCAGGATGGTGCCGCCGAGATGCATGATGCCGGCGGTGGCGCGGCGATCCAGTACGCGGTAACGGACTGGAGAGAGCAGGCCTTCATAGCCGTCCAAGAAGCCGATTACTTCCCAATTAAAGCGAGCGGCGGCCCGAACGACGCCACGGATGACGGCGTTGAGGCCCGGACAATCCCCACCACTAGTTAAAACACCAATTCGTTTCGTAGCCATGACGTTCCTTATTAGAGAAGTTTATAGACAAGACCAGATAAAAAAGCTTATGTTTCAAATCATCAGTTTTCAAGCAAATGATGTTGAAAAAATGATTCCACGCGCCCTTTAGCAGCTTCGATGTTTGCGTGGTCCGACATCTCAGGACACCTTGTCCGTGGCCTCAAAAAATGTGCCGTCGTGCGAATACGAAATATTTCAACGGCTGCACAGCTTTGATTCCCGGTGATTTATAAGAAACCCAAGTTGCGCATTGAATGTGGGACGGTTTTCCGTTATTTCGAGGGCATGATTGAAACCACCCAAATCTATTATTTTGTCTTTGGGGTGCTGGCCATTCTTGGCGGCATCATGGGCTTTGCGAAGAAAAAAAGCATGGCCTCGCTGGTTGCGGGAGGCATCTCGGGTGTGCTTCTGCTCGTGGCCTCTTCGTTTCTCCATACCAAGCTCCACGCTGCGCTCATCCTTGGGCTGATTGTATGCGTGTTGCTCGCGGGGCGCTTTGTTCCAAACTACATCAAAAACAAGGCGATCATGCCCGCCGGCCTCATGTCGCTCTTGAGTGTTGCAGGGATTGCGATCACGCTGCTGGCTTGGTGAACGCTCACTGGGTGTCAGTTCAGGGACTCCAGGGATAGGGGGTCCCGAGACCAGCATAATTGGCCGTTAGGACATTCGGGTCGAAATGATCATAAAAATCGACGTGCCCATCAGCCAGCAGAATGGGTGTCTTTTTGCCCGGCTGTCCGTTTTGCTGGAATGACGGGGTCTGTGTATAATCGTCCTGATCCGCGTCGGTTGGGGATGAGGCCCAATAGAGCGCTTCACCGGCCAGGATGTGTTTGCTTAATTGCGGAATGCGCAGGCGGTTGACTGCGGCGAATTTATTACCGGCATCGATATAGGCGGCGCGAACGCCCATATAGTAACCATAAGGCAGATTGGGAACATTGGGACACTTGAAGACCTTGCCGTCACGCCCGATATAATCCTCGATCTGTTGTTGCCACGGCCATGTTGATGGATCACTGGCCTCCGGCTGGTAGGAAATGGAGGCTCCAGCCAGGGGGTAAGTATTGTTGTGGTCACCGGCATAGTTATTGAGGGCGACGCCGATTTGGCGGAGATTGGAAGCGGATTGCGCGTTGCGTGCTTTTTGGAGGGCCGAATTGAAGGCGGGCAAGCCCAGGGAGGCCAAAACACCAATGATAACGATGACCACCAGAAGTTCCATCAGGGTAAAAGCACGACGGCTAGCCATGTTGCAAGAATGGCTCTGTGTGTGACCACGTCAAGACGCGGTTGTCCGTTTTTAGCCTGCATATTTCATGCTCATTTTAATAATCAACCTGCTGGTGATATGCCGTAACAGTGGAAAGACACACACTGTGCCTATGCAGGTTATTGCAAAACCGCCTCAAAATAAGGTGTTTCCAATTAAAAAAATCTCATTCAGGCGGTTTTGTTTATAACCCGGATGTGAATGCGCCCCTGATTTTGCCCGGCCTTTCGGCTGGACACCTCGCAGGGTTTTTCTGAAGCGGGGAAACATCCGGGTTATGCCTTGAACAACTGGCCCATTCGGCGTCCGAGCAGGCGTGAGGCCATGAACAGCGACGCGGCCAGCAGCAGCATGGAAAGCACGCCGAGGGCGCAGGCGATGGATGGCGCGGTGGGTGTGATGCGTCCCATCAGGGAATAGATGGCCTTGGTCATCGGATAGAACCGTGATTCCTGGGCCAGGACCATCCCGTTGCTCACATCCAGCATGGCAAACGAAAAAACCAGGATGCCGCCTGCAATCAGGTTTGCGCCAATAAGGGGCACGCTAATTTTCAAAAGAGTCTGCCAGGGCCTGGCCCCCAGGTTGGCGGATGCTTCCTCAAGCGAGACAGACATTTGCTGGAAACCTGCAAAGGCGGCGCGGACGATATACGGCAGCCTGTGGACGGAGTACGCGACAACCAGAAGCACGAATGGATTTTGCCGGGGGTCAAAAATAGAAAGCCAAACCCGGTTGAAAGATTGAATCCAGGCGGAGTGGGCCGGCATGATGCCGAACCAGGACGGATCCAGCGGCGGGTGGCTGAACGCTGTAAAATAGGCGAAGGCCAGAACGAGGCCGGGCAGGGCAAGCGGCAGCATGGCCATGACATCCAGCAGGCTGCGCCCCTTGAATTTTTCACGCGCCAGCAGCCAGGCAATGCCAAGCCCGAGCAAGAGATCCAGCGCCGCGGAGCAGATGGAATAGAAAAGCGAATTGCGGATGCTCAGGGTGGTGAGCTCCAAATGGAAGATTTCAGTGAAATATTCCCCCGACCATTGCGCTGGCAAAACAGTCATGAACCAGCGCGCTGCGAACGATTGAAGGATGACGCTGAGATGCGGAAGAATGGAGACCCCTATGAGAAACAGAATTGAGCAGGTAACCACGCAGCCTGCTGCGGGTTTCAAGCGAATGACGTCGCTGTGGACTGCGCTGCGTCCCAGCATGGAATAGTTGCCTTCACCACATTTTCTGCCCAAGAGAAAAATGATTGCAACCAGCGCCAGGGTTAGCACGACCAGTGCGTAGCCGAGCGGGTTGTCAGTCTGGGTGACCAGATTGAAAATTTGCGTCGGCACCGTCGTTTGAAAGTCGAACATCAAGGGCACGCCCAGGTCGGTGAAAGCGCCCACGAAAACAATGGAAGCGCCGGCAAAAATCCCCGGCATGGCGAGTGGAAGCGTGATACTGCGAAACACATGCCAGCCGCGGGCGCCGAGATTCTGCGCGGCGTCGCGCAGGCTCGGGTCCAGATTGGCCAGCGCAGCCTGGACACTGAGGAACAGGATTGGATACAGGTGCAACACCTGCAGCAGAATGATGCCGAAAAAGCCGCCCGAGCCGAACCAGTCCGGGGGGTGCTTTAAATCGATAAGACCGATATGGTTGAGCAGCAGATTGAGGCTGCCGAAGCGCGCGAAAAATTGTTTTAATCCGATGGCACCGACAAACGGCGGCAGGATGAGCGGCAGCAGCAGGAGGCGGCTTAGGATTTGTTTCCCGGGAAATATGCGGCGGGTAAAAACCCAGGCCAGGGGTATCGAAAGCAGGAGGCAAAAAAGAGTGGTCCAAACGGCAAGCAGCAGGCTGTTGATGAAGCATTCCCGGTAAAACGGGTTTTCAAAAATAATCAGAAAGTATTGCAGGGAAAAGTGGCGAAGAGTGTGGCCCTGGAATTGGGTTTCGACGTAAAAAGCGCCGCCCAGCAAGGTGAACAGCGGGTACAAAAGAAACAAGGCGAAGAAGAAGGCCAGAAAAATTAGAAGAAACTTTTTCATTTCTCACACCTTGAAGCGCAAAATATTTTCTTTCCGGATCTGGATTTTAATGGTTGTGCCAGCCCGGAAATATTCCGGAAGCCAGGCCTTGATTTCCCCGCCATGCGCGGTTTTCAACACCATTTCGTTTCTGCTCCCGAGACAGGAGGACGTGACGACCGTCACCGGGATGCCGCGCGGGGATGTTTCGACTTTCTCCGGACGGAAGGCCAACTGTTCCTTGCCACGGGAACCAAGCTTCAAGGCGAGAAGCGAGGTTGGCGGAAGGATGTTGATCTCGCCGATGAACGAGGCGACAAACGGGTTAACCGGTTTGTTGTAAATTTCGTAAGGTGTTCCGACTTGCTGGATTTGACCCGCGTTCATGACGGCGATCCGGTCCGCCATGGCGAGGGCTTCCTCCTGGTCGTGCGTGACATAGACGCTCGTCGTCTTTAGTCCGGCGTGCAGCTTTTTGATTTCGCCCCGGATTTCGAGGCGGAGCTTGGCGTCGAGATTGGAGAGAGGCTCATCGAAAAGCAGGAGTTGGGGATCCACGACGATGGCGCGGGCGAGGGCGACGCGCTGTTGTTGTCCTCCGGACAGGGAGGCGGGTTTGCGTTCGGACAGATGCAGCATTTTGATTTTATCCAGAGTGGCTTCAACGCGTGACCGGATCGTGGCTTCGGGCAGCTTGCGCACGCGCAAGCCATAGGCGACATTTTCAAACACCGTCATGTGCGGCCAGATTGCGTAGTTTTGAAAAACGAGGGCCGTGTTCCGGTCTTGTGGAGGGACATTGTTGACTGTGCGTGTGTCGAACCAGATCGAGCCTTCATCCGGATCGCAAAAGCCCGCGAGCATGCGGAGGATGGTGGTTTTTCCGCAGCCGGAGGGTCCAAGCAAAAAGAACAGTTCGCCGGAGGCGATTTCCAGATCGATATGATCCACGACAAGGGTGGAATCAAAACGCTTGGTGATGTTTTTCAGGATGAGGTCCATAAGAATGCTATCAGCTATTGGCTGTCGGCTCTCAGCTTTTTGAAATCCTGCATAAAATGGGTCTATTGCTTGATAGCTGATAGCCGAGAGCTGTCAGCAGAGAGCTTTTTCGCTTCTTTTTCAATCGTACAGTATCTGTCCACCGCCCGTTCCATCCAGTCGTTGGCCAGGCGGCGGGCGCGAACCGGGTCCTCGCGCCAGAAATTCGAGAATTCAGCAGCTTCGGCTTCCGACACGAGCGGTTCGGAAAACTTTTTTAGAAGAGGGCCGCGTTTGTTTTCAGGGACCCGGCAAAGGGCCTGCCATGCGGAGCGGAGGCGGGAATGGACGTCGATGATGCTTTGTCCGATCAGGTCGTTCAGCACGCCCCAGCGTTTCGCGCCTTTGATGGTTTGGTATCGGAAGGGGTAATTGATTTTGAATGGGTTGAGCGGCACGAGCAAACCGCCGAGATCCTGTTCATAAAACGAGGGCCAGACTCCCATGCGTGAAATGTTGAATTTGGCCGGACCGCCGGGGGAGCCGGTGGGTTTCATCCAGAGGGACTGCCCTTTTTCTGACATAACAAAAGCGATAAAGTCCCTTGCGGCATCGGGGTTGGGAGCGCCTTTCAGGAGGGCGATGCAATCGGGATTGATGACGGAGAGGCCGGGTGGGATTTTGAATTCGACATTTTCCTTTCCGAGCCAGGCTTGTTGGGTCATGCCGTTGATGTCGATCGTAATGGCGTAGGCGGCGTCGCCGGTGGAGACTTCCTTCGTTGGAGCGGAACTGTTTTGGAGAAAAGACCTGACATTGCCGCTCATTTGATAAATCACCGCCCAACCCTTTTCCCAGCCATAGGCCTGGAGGATGATTTCATAAATCATGTGGATGGCGCCGCTTTTGCGCGGATCGCTGGAGCTGACCCAGCCCATTAATTCCGGACGGCAGAGGTCTTCCCAGGTGCTGACTGCGGGCAATCCCGTAAGGGCGACGACCCGCTTGTTTTCAAGGATGCCGAAGGAAGACAGCGCGGCACCATAGAAAGTGTAATCGGGATCGATGATCGGGAATCCGCCGACTGAGGGCGGGATGTTTTTGAGGATCTCTTCGGGAAGCCGGCAGGAATCAAGATGTCCCTTGGCTTTTTGGCTCTCGTAGGGATCCAGGCCGCCGCCGAAGAAGATATCGACCTGGGCAGAACCGGGCGTGGCTTTGAAGCTGGCGTCGATGACCTTTTCGATTTGCGAAGTGCCGCCGAGGTCGCGCCAGCGCACTTTGATGGGATGTCCTGTGCGGGACTGATAATCCCGTTCAAAGGCATGTCCGAATTCCTCGCGGACGCCCTCCCAGTGGGGGGAGACGATGATGAGTTCGTTTTCGGCATGGCAGGGCGTAGCCGCAATCAGGAGGAGAAGGATTGCGGTAAGGCTGAAAGCTGGAGTATGCCGGGCCAGTGACATCGTCTTGGTTGTTTTGCGGATGATGTGGGAAGTGAAGGGGGAAATCACTCTTTTTAACCACGGGTTTGATTGGACGTGGAGCGGGGCCAGGATTTTGGAGTGCGTCCGCCACGGCGGACGCTTTGCATCAAAAACATGTCGCCCGTAATAAAAGCGGCGTCGTGTCGCCGCAGTCCAAAATCGCCATGAGGCGATCCATCTCCGCAGCTGCGGTTTGTTAATTGCTGCGCTGCCTGGCGGTGACCGCGTATGTGACAAAGCTTCCGGCCGCGATGGCAATGCAGTAGGGCAGGCGGATGAAGACGGGCCCTTGTGCCGACCACCAATCGAGCATGACCCGCGCACGGTCAACGCCCATGAATGCTGTTGCCACGCCAACCACAAAAATCAGGGCGCCAAGAACACGCAGTGCATTTGGCGCGCGCGAGGTCGGCGCGGCTAGAATGAGGACGAGACCAATGCCGATGCGCAGAGCGGCTACGGCATGGAGCCTCGTGGGTGTGAGCAGATGATGGCCTATGGTCATAATATACATGGGCCGCAACACGCCCGCGATTCCGATGCAGATGAGAAGAATGCCAATCAACAATGCGGGTTTTTTCATTTGTGTTTTCCCTTTTTGGAGGCGGTTACAGTTTCTTTTTTGTTAATGGCAGGTATTGACTCTTGCTCATCATCCCCAGCATAAATGTCCAAACCGATCTCTATGCCTCGCATGCCCAATGCGGCAAGTGATTGCGAGGAAATCGTGAGCCCCTCATTTCCGCTACCCATGAACAATCCGCAAAACAAATCAACCTCAAACCTTTCGGTGATGTTTCGCCAAACTGCAAGATCGGTTGTCATTCGACTCAATATCTCATTAATCTGATCGTCCATGTCCTCAGGTTCACGGTCAGATGCGCAGAGTCGCCACATGCCGCTTTTCGCAATCCTTACTTTGCCAGTCTTAAGGCCTATAAGTTCCTGTCCTTTCGTTTGGCTGTTGGTAGGTGAAACTCCAAGCAGTCTCGTAATCTCATCCGGAACGAGGAGATCGCCAGCGATGCGCAGCGTTACGATGGACTTATGCAACCGGGCCATGTGAGAGTACCTAAAATGGAGTATGGAACAAATCCCGTGTAGAAGAGTGATTCTATAGCAGAGAAGGCGATTCGATCACAATAAAATCCGAGGTGAACTCTTCCATTCCCTTTTTGCGACTCTTGCGCTTTTTCGCGGCCAATCCAACCCCCTTTGTTCGCGTGAATCTGTAATGCTACCTATACGGCTTCTGCCTTGTTAGGGGTATGGATGAAAGATGGAGGGACGACCTCCGTGTCGTCCCATTTAAAGCAAAGGAATGTCGCAGGCGGGACGCCTGCGACTGCGGGCAGGATGCCCGCGCTCCGGGTAATAAAAGACAGCGTCGTGCTGACGCAGTCCAAATTCAGATCAACCGACGAACTTTTTGATTCGCGCGATCCCCTGCTCGATGTTTTCCATGCTGGTGGCGTAGGAAATGCGGATGGTCTTGTCGTCGCCGAAGGCGAGGCCGGGGACCACGGCCACTTTTTCTTTTTCGAGCAGTTTTTCGGAAAACTCGACCGAGTTGAGGCCGGTGGCCGAGATGTCGATGAGGAAATAAAACGCGCCCATCGGTTTGACATACTTGAGCTTGGGAATTTGATCGAGCAGCTCGATCACGCGGTGGCGGCGTTTGGTGTATTCGGCCAGCATTTCTTCGACGCAATCCTGCGGGCCTTTGTAGGCGGCAAGAGCGCCCTTTTGGGCAAACGAAGTCGCATTGGAAGTGGAATGGCTTTGGAGGGAGTCAATGGCTTTGGCCACGTTCTTCGGCGCGGCCACATAACCCAGGCGCCAGCCGGTCATCGCGTAGGGCTTGCTGAAACCGTTGATGGTGAGGGTTTGCTCGTACACTTCCTTGCTGAAGCTGGCGATGGAAACATGTTTCGCCCCGTCATAGACCAATTTCTCGTAAATTTCATCCGAGAGGATGTAGATGTCGTCGTCGAGGGCGACCTCAGCCAGCGCGGCCAGTTCGTTGTCGGTATAAACCGTGCCGGTGGGGTTGCCGGGGGTGTTGAGGATCACGATTTTGGTCAGAGGGCTGGTGTATTCCTGGAAAAGTTCCGGGGTGAGTTTGTATCCGTTGCTTGCGGAGGTTGGGACAATGACAGGTGATCCGCCTGCCAGCTTGACCATTTCCGGGTAACTGACCCAGTAAGGGGCCGGGATCAGAACTTCGTCGCCGGGATTCAGTACGGCCAGCAACGCATTGTAGCAGGCGTGTTTGGCGCCGCAGGTGACGATAATCTGGCTCGGTTCGTAATCCAGGCCATTGTCAGCCTTCAGTTTTTCGCTGATGGCGGTGCGCAGTTCGGGAATACCGGAGGAAGGGGTGTATTTGGTAAAGCCCGCATCCAACGAGCCCATGGCGGCGGCTTTGATGTGTTCGGGGGTGTCGAAATCGGGTTCTCCGGCGCCAAAGCCGATCACATCCACGCCTTCGGCTTTCAGTGCTTTCGCCTTGGAATCCACCGCAAGGGTCAGAGAAGGCGTCAATTGATTAACTCGTTCTGAGGTTTCCATAGGGGGCAAAACTTAGACAACGATTTGGGATGAGGCGAGCCCTATTTGCGGAAATTCGCAGAGTTCGCGGGGTTGCCCTTGCTGACTTATTAACAGCAGAAGGCTGTCATCCCCCCTGTTTGAGGACAGACAGGATTTTGGACGAAAGTTCGCGGGGGTTGAAAGGTTTTTGCAGGAAACCGGCGAGGCCTTTGCCGGAAAAACGGTCCGTGGCATCTTTCTCGCTGTAGCCGCTCATGAGAACCACAGGGGTATGTTTGCATATCCGGCGGATTTCACGAAATGTTTCCTCTCCATCGAGGTGGGGCATGGTCATATCCAGCAATACTAGGTGAATCGCGCCGACTTGCTCCTTGAACAGATCGATTCCGACGCGGCCGTTTTCCGCAACGATCGAGGTGAATCCATGGCTTTCCAGGATGCGCCGACTCAATGTACGGATTGTTTCGTCATCGTCAATGATCAGAATTGTGCCGCTGCCGCGTGAAGCCACGGTGGTCACGGCGGGTTTACGGATTTCTTCTGCTGGAACGGAAGGACGGTAGGGCAATAGAAATTTGAAGGTAGTTCCCTTGCCTGGCTCGGTGTACACTTTTAACGCTCCCTTGTGTCCCTGCGCAATGCCCAGGACAGCCGCGAGGCCGAGGCCGCGCCCGGTGAATTTGGTGGTGAAAAAAGGGTCGAAGATAAGAGGCAAATTTTTGGATTCGATGCCCGAGCCGGTGTCCGAGACTTCCATATAGATGAAGTCTCCTTCCGATATGCCGGCGGAATGCCGGGTGCCGGCCAGGTAGGAAGCATCCGCATGCATGATGCCCGTGGTGATCGAGATCACACCGCTTTTGTCGCCGATGGCGTCGGAAGCGTTGATCACAAGGTTTAAAATCACCTGCCGCATCTGGGCAATGTCCACTTCCAAGAGCGGGACGAGGGGATTCAGGTGGTATTTGATGACGATATGCTTGTTGATCGAAATGCCCAAAAGATGGTTCATGTCTTCGATCATCTTGTTGAGGTTGATCGATTTTACTTCAAAGCGGCCCCGGCCCGAATAGGCCAGCATTTGTCGGCACAGATCCGCCGCCTGGAGGCAGACATTTTCCGCGCGCGCAAGGTTTTCACGCGCCTGGCTTTCCGGTGGCAGGGACATCAATGCCAGGCTCGTGTTGCCCAGAATGCCGGTCAGCATGTTGTTGAAATCATGGGCGATGCCGCCCGCCATGAGGCCGAGGCTTTCGAGCCTCTGGGCATCCAGCATTTTCTTTTCCAGCTCGATGCGGTGGGCTTCCTCCTTTTTGCGGAGGGTGATGTCCCGGAAAGCCGAAAGATAAAGCTGTTGTCCGGAGGGGAGCTGGAAGGGACTATAAGAAACCTCCAAGTCCAGCGTATGACCGGAGCGCAAGGTTTTCTGGGTTTCCATCATCTTTTTGGCGGATGGACTTTTCATTCTTTCAAGATAATCGGCTTGTTGCACCTCCGGATCCGTGCCGTCGTACACAATCCCGATGGGTTGGCCGATGACGTCCGCCGCTTCAACTTCAAAAATACGGCAAAAGGACGGGTTGACGTTGAGAATGATGCCATTGGCATCCGTCAGGCGCATTCCATCGGAGGAATTATCCCAAATGGAACGGAAAAGCTCATGCTCGCGCTGGGACCTTTCCTGGGCTTCCTTCAGTTCCGTGATATCGCGGGAGACGCAGACAAGGCCGATGATGTTGCCCGATGCATCGCGCAGCGGGCTTTTGCTGTCCAGATAGTTGCGGGTCTTGCCATCGGTTTGGATCGAAAACAGCCTCAGGTTTTCGAGAACCAGACCTTCCTGGATAATGCGGACTTCCTCATTTTTGATCACCGGAAGCAACGGGGCGGCTTCGGGAGGACGAACTTCGTCGAAAGTTTTTCCGAGCAAATCCTCGTCTGGCGGAAAAGAAAACAAGCGGCGTTTGCTGTTGTTGACCAGCATGTAGCGGCGGTTAAGGTCTTTGACGTAGAGCGGGTCCGGAATGCTGTCAATGACGGATTGCAGAAGGTTCCGTTCGTTCAGGATCGCCTCCTTGGCGGCCAACTGTCCCAGCAAAATCCCGATGCTCGAGCAATACAGTTGAATGAGAGCCAGGTCCGCCGGCTTGAACTTGCGGCGGGTCAAAAGATTGTCAGCAAGAAGAAAGCGGAAGGGTGTGCTTCCATTCGGAATCAGGGCCAGGGCGCGTTGAAGGCAACCAGTTTTTTTATTTCCGGCTTTTTTTTGCGGGATTTCTGCGCAATGGCAGGCGGCGATATTTTTCTTCCGTGCTTCTACAATGAGGGAATCCAACAGATCTTTGGACCAAACTTCAGGGTCTGTCGTATTCTTGCCGTCAACGAGATGGCGGATGTGGCGCTCGTCGCGCAGGGAGCCGGTTTCATCCGTGCCGAATGTGCCGGAGATGGTGTTATGGGCGGGTTCGTAATTCCAAATTGCCAGACGGTCGATCTTGATTTTTTTGCGCCCGAGCGCAATGGCGTTTTCAAAAAGTTTGTCGTGGGAGTGGCACAAGGCGAGCTCGTTGACGCTTTCCACCAATCCGAGCGTGCTCAAGCTTGGCAGGTCATCGTTGGTATCCATGATCCTTATGGGTCCGGCCCCCTTGCCGGACTTGACGGAAAATATACCAACTTTCACAATGTTGGCGACAGAAAAAAATCAGGGTGGGCTTTATCCCACCCGGCTGCAAAATTTCTGGCCCGTGGCCCCGCAACAGTTTTTGAATTTCTTCTTGGGGTCGAGCGGGCAGGGGTCATTGCGGCCCAATTTCGGACCTGCCCGGTGAACGGGCAACGCGATATCGGCCGCAGGCTCCTCGCTCGGAACGGCGGTGAGGTCTTCGACGGGTCCCTGTGCAGGGCCTGTACCGGACAGCAGGCCAGAAATTCCCGGCATTTCGGCATGCAGGAATTTCTGAGGCAGAGCCTGAAGGAATTGTTCGAAAGCAGTCAGGCTTGTACTGGAACGGAACAGGTTGTTGACGATTTCCCGTTTGATGTTCGCCATCAGCTCCGCGAACATTTCATAGCCTTCCTGTTTGTATTCGATCAGCGGGTCCTTTTGCCCGTGGGCGCGCAGGCCGATGCTGGTGCGCAGGCCGTCCATGGCGTAGAGGTGTTCCTGCCAGAGCCTGTCGATGGCATTCAGGATGATGTAACGCTCTAATGAGATGACAGCCTCGGGGTTCTCGAATTTAACCTTGGTCTCATAGGCCGCGCGGACGCGCTCCTTCACGGCAAGAACGGTTTTCTCGACGGGTTGGCTCCAATCGATGTCTGTCCGGTTCAGGCCGAGCGGCATGGCGCTGTTGAGCCACTTGAGCAGGCCGTCGATGTCGGGCTGCGGCCCATCGATCCGCATGGCGGTCTCTTGCTGGACGACGTCATCCACCACATCGAAAACCTCCTGGCGCGTGTTTTCAGCGGTCAGGATGTCGGTGCGGAATGTGTAGATGACCGTCCGCTGCTGGTTCATCACGTCGTCATACTGCAGGGTGTGTTTCCGGATCTGGTAATTCCGCTGCTCGACGCGTTTTTGGGCGTTTTCCACGGTTTTATTCAACCAGGGATGGGCGAGTCCCTCGTTGTCCTCCATGCCCAGGCGCGTCATCATGGTGGAAATCCGGCGGGAATCCCCGAAGTTGCGCATGAGATCGTCTTCAAACGAAATATAGAACTGGGAAGAACCGGGGTCTCCCTGGCGCGCGCAACGTCCGCGCAACTGGCGGTCGATGCGCCGGGACTCGTGGCGTTCCGTGCCGATGACGTGCAGCCCTCCCAGGTCCGCGATTCCGGCGCCCAATTTGATGTCCGTGCCGCGGCCCGCCATGTTGGTGGCGATGGTGACGGAACCGCGCTGCCCGGCTCGGGCGACGATCTCGGCCTCCTGCTGGTGAAACTTGGCGTTGAGTACGGTGTGAGGGATGTTTTCGCGCCGCAGCATCCGGGAGATGATCTCCGAGCTTTCCACCGAAGCGGTGCCGACGAGCATGGGCTGGCCCTTGGTGTGGCGCCTTTTGATCTCGTCAATCAGCGCGCCCAATTTCTCGCGGCGCGTCTTGAAGATCAGGTCGTCCGAATCCGCGCGGACACAGGGCTGGTTGGTGGGGATGACCAGGACATCGAGCCGGTAGATGTCGCGGAATTCATTGGCCTCGGTTTCCGCAGTGCCGGTCATGCCGGCCAGCTTTTCATAAAGACGGAAATAATTCTGGATCGTGATCGTGGCCAGTGTCTGGGTTTCCCGGTCGATTTTGACGCCTTCCTTGGCTTCCACGGCCTGGTGGAGGCCATCGCTCCAGCGCCGTCCCGGCATGAGTCGTCCGGTGTATTCATCCACGATGAGCACCTTGTTCTCCTGGATGACATAATGGACGTCCTTTTCAAACACGCAATAGGCGCGCAACAACTGGGCGATATTATGGATGCGCTGGTTGGCGTCGTCGTATTTCAACTGGGCTTCCTGCTTGGCCATTTCCTTTTCCTCGGGGCTCAGCGCCGGATTATGCTCGATGTCATGGTTCAACGTGATGAGGTCGGGCATCACGAAGGCGTCCGGGTCTCCCGGGTTGAGGAAGGTCCGGCCCATTTCCGACAGATCGGCCTCGTTGCTTTTTTCTTCGATCGAAAAATACAGTTCCTCTTTCAGCTTGTAGAGCTCGGTGCGGCGGCTGTCTTGGTAGAGCTCCAGCTCCGCGTCGTCGATGGCCCGGCGCATGTCCGGGTCTTCCATGGCTTTGAGCAGAACTTTGTTCCGTGGCATGCCCGTTTTGACCTTGAAAAGCAGGCGTCCGGCTTCAGCGCTTTTGCCTTCGTCCATCAGTTTCTTGCCTTCGTTGGCGATTTCGGTCAGGTAGGCATTCTGCTTTTTGACCAGGCTTGAGACTCCGGGCTTGAATTTGTCGTATTGATGAGTGGAAACGGTGGCCGGGCCGGAAATGATCAGCGGCGTGCGGGCTTCGTCGATCAGGATGCTGTCCACTTCGTCGATGATGGCGTAGGCGTGGCCGCGCTGGACCTGTTCTTCGACGCGGGTGGCAAGGCCGTTGTCGCGCAGGTAATCGAAGCCGAATTCCGAATTGGTGCCGTAGGTGATGTCAGCCGCGTACTGCTGGCGCCGTTCCTCGGGGCTCTGGCCGTTTTGGAGGCAGCCGACTGTCAGTCCGAGAAAGCGGTAAATTTCGCCCATCCACTCGGCGTCGCGGGCGGCGAGGTAATCGTTGACGGTGACCACATGTACGCCCGTTCCGGCCAGGGCGTTGAGATAGGTGGGAAGCGTGGCCACCAGGGTTTTGCCTTCGCCGGTGGCCATTTCGGCAATTTTGCCCTGGTGCAGCACCATGCCGCCTATGAGCTGGACATCGAATGGAACCATTTCCCAGAGGATGGGCTGGCCCCGGACATCAATGATCCGCCGGGCCTGGGTGAAGCGGCGGCAGCAATTTTTGACGGTGGCAAAGGCTTCCGGCAGCAACTGATCGACGGTTTCCCCTTTTTGGAGGCGGTCCCGGAACTCCTGGGTTTTGGCCTGGAGTTCGGTGTCGGAAAGGCCCTGGTACAACTGTTCAAACTCATTGATACGCTGGACTGCCGGCAGCATTTTCCGGACTTGGCGCTGGTTTTGGGTCCCGACGATCTTGCTGATGAACCATTGAAGCATAAGAGGAAAAGAAGGCTACATCCCCGCTTATGGGTGGCAACCGAAAAGCAAGCGAGGTCAATGGCTTTTGACGCACGTATGATTCAGCAACGCTCGATTTGAATGGATGTGACTTCGCCGGAATCGCATTCGATGGTGAGTTGAATCGGGCGGCAGCAGACCGGGCAATCTTCAATTGTAGAATGAGTGCCTTGGCCGGTGTCCGCAAATGTGGTGTAGGTTTCCCCGCAATAAGGACACTGGACGCTGCCTTCGGCCATCATGAATACAGGATAGCCTGCAAATTCAGGCCCGCTCAACCCCGCTCGATCAATTGGCGGTCGGCTGTACTGTGGCGGCGGTTTTTGTGTCCTGCGCGGGAATTTCCGGGGCCTTGTTATTCCAGGCCATTTGGTACGGAGCATTGGCGCCCTGCTGGATGATGCTGTCCAATTCCTGGAAATTATGGCGGTTCATGATGGCCTTGATGTTGTCCCCGTAGTTTGAGTCGGGGCAATATCCGGCCTTCAGAATGCGGCGCACGAATTCTTCTCCGGATTTTGTATAAAAGGCACCGTCGTAGCGGCCGGACTCGCGAAGGTAGTCGGCATAACCTTGGAAACCCGTGCCCAAATCCTTGTACGCGCGGAAATTGGCGGTGGTTTTGACTCCGCTGTCAACTGTGGGCATGCCTTGGGCCTTTGCCCCCTGCCAATTATCGAAGGCCTTGATGCCAAAGAAGTTATTGTATTGTTTGGCCAGGCTGCTGTTGCCATAACCGCTTTCATAAATAGCCTGGGAAAGAATCGCGGATGCCGGGATTCCATATTGGACCTGGATGTGGATGGCTTCCGGCAGTGCCTTTTCCAAAAAGGCGCGATTTTGGCCCGAGGCGGTATCCAAAACCTTGGCAATTTTTTTGCCGAGTTGGAGCACGTCCCCAGGGGAGGAGGTTTGGAACGCAATCAAACGGGCGATTTCCATGTTCCGTTTCTCAAGTTCCTGGTTTTTTTGGGCATCGATCTGGGTCCATTGTGCCCGTTCCTTCAGATAAATCTGGGTAATGGTCTTGCCGAGCTGGGTTGAAGCCCAAGTGGTGCTCCAGAGGGCGCAGGCGATACCGATCCAACAAACGTTGGACATGAACAAGGTGGTCCAGAGCCCAATACGCTTGGGCGGTTCCTTGTAGAACCGTTTCATGGCCAACAACGGCATCAGGTCAACGGCCTGAGCTTTTCTGGCAAATAATGTCCGATGATTCATGGCTTTTTCCACTAGTTAAACCGAGCATAATTAGGCCGAAACTCAGTTAAGTCAAATGCTAAAATCGAACTGGAAGATACGTCGCCTACCGGGGAATACATTACAATGTGGATTTTTTTTGGCAAGCCCTACTATGGGTGGTGTATTCACCTTTTTGGAACAGTCTTGTAACACAAATGTTGCAACCCATACTCTATGTTGCGCTTACGAATCTTATGGCATACAAGATGCGGGTCTGTCGAAGTCGACATTTTAATGTGAATAACTCTCGGCGAAGTGGAAAGGGGGATAGGATTTGGGATGGAAACAAAATGATCTATAAATCTTATGGAGTTAAGGATTTTGAGAAGCGCGGGGCGAATAGGCGGCGTTAATGTTTTTTACAAAAAGACTGCAAAGAGTCTGGGGGCTGAAGCCGAAAAAGCGTGGCAGTTGAGTTTTTTTGTAAACACGATGAGGTGGTTGCGCAGGGGAGAGGAGAAGTTGAGGCGGCTTGTGTTTAGCGGTACTAACAAACAAATAGGGTCTGGGAGGAAGGTTTTTATGTTTTTTTCAAGAAATCTGTTGACCCTGCGCAATTTGTCGATAGTTTCGCCCTTCCTGCTCGTGCGCCGAAGGGTGAAATGAGCGGGTGATAAACGAAAATAATGTAAAAAAGGATTGACGTTTATCCCGGTTGGATTACGATCTTCTTCCCTTTTCGGGAAAAACTGAAGAGGGATCAGTAAAACGGGCCGGTAGCCGGTCCGGGCTTCCAAGTCGGCAAGACAAGGAAAAGTGCTCTGTAAAAGAATGGATCGTTTTTGCGTGAAAACGCGGAACGATTGGTTTTAGACGCAACAAAAAAGCGTTAAAGATTGAATTGTGTGGAACGTCATCCGGTTTTCCCCGCTATGGGAGGCCGGGTGCTCAAGAGCACATTTCTTGACGCGTTTTAATCAATATTTTAGCGACCAGTTAGTTTAATTATATTAGTTAGAACAACTCGGTCCGGAATTTATTTTTCGGAGAGTTTGATTCTGGCTCAGAACGAACGCTGGCGGCGTGGATAAGACATGCAAGTCGAACGGGATTAAATGGGTAGCAATATTCGTTTAATTCAGTGGCGAACGGGTGCGTAACACGTGGGAATCTTCCCGGAAGTGGGGAATAGCTCGCCGAAAGGCGAATTAATACCGCATATGATCGCGAGATCAAAGCGGGGGACCGCAAGGCCTCGCGCTTCCGGATGAGCCCGCGGCCTATCAGCTAGTTGGCGAGGTAAAAGCTCACCAAGGCGATGACGGGTAGCTGGTCTGAGAGGACGACCAGCCACACTGGGACTGAGACACGGCCCAGACACCTACGGGTGGCAGCAGTCGAGAATCTTTCACAATGGGGGCAACCCTGATGGAGCGACGCCGCGTGGAGGATGAAGGGATTCGTCTTGTAAACTCCTGTCACCACAGAACAAGGTCTGTGTGTTAACAGCACTGCAGATTTGATGGTATGTGGAGAGGAAGGGACGGCTAACTCTGTGCCAGCAGCCGCGGTAATACAGAGGTCCCAAGCGTTGTTCGGATTCACTGGGCGTAAAGGGTGCGTAGGAGGCCGGGAAAGTCTGATGTGAAATCCCACCGCTTAACGGTGGAATGGCATTGGATACTACTTGGCTGGAGGACTGGAGGGGAAAGCGGAATTCCTGGTGTAGCGGTGAAATGCGTAGATATCAGGAGGAACACCAACGGCGAAGGCAGCTTTCTGGACAGTTCCTGACTCTGAGGCACGAAGGCCAGGGGAGCAAACGGGATTAGATACCCCGGTAGTCCTGGCAGTAAACGGTGCTCATTAGGTGTAGGCGGATTCGACCCCGTCTGTGCCGAAGGTAACCCATTAAATGAGCCGCCTGGGGAGTACGGTCGCAAGATTAAAACTCAAAGAAATTGACGGGGGCCCGCACAAGCGGTGGAGTATGTGGCTTAATTCGATGCAACGCGAAGAACCTTACCTGGTCTTGACATGCATTGTTCATCCGGCGAAAGCCGGTGGCCCGCAAGGGCGAATTGCACAGGTGCTGCATGGCTGTCGTCAGCTCGTGTCGTGAGATGTTGGGTTAAGTCCCGCAACGAGCGCAACCCCTGTGGTTAGTTATACGTCCGCAAGGACTCACTAGCCAGACTGCCCTGTTTAACGGGGAGGAAGGTGGGGACGACGTCAAGTCAGGATGGCCCTTATGACCAGGGCTGCACACGTACTACAATGCCCACTACAGAGGGACGCAAAGCCGCAAGGTAGAGCCAATCCCAGAAAAGTGGGCCCAGTTCGGATTGGAGGCTGCAACTCGCCTCCATGAAGTTGGAATCGCTAGTAATGGCGCATCAGCTACGGCGCCGTGAATACGTTCCCGGGCCTTGTACACACTGCCCGTCACATCATGAAAGCCGGTTGTACCCGAAGTCGCTTCGGTGCCTAAGGTATGGCTGGTGATTGGGATGAAGTCGTAACAAGGTAGCCGTAGGGGAACCTGCGGCTGGATCACCTCCTTTCTAAGGAGAA
>JAQTNW010000033.1 GCA_028713655.1 Candidatus Methylacidiphilales bacterium
GGTCGATGGGCTGTGGGCTTGGAATGAAACAACAAAACTGGAGTTTGTCGGATGAAAACAAAAATAGGATTGCTCGCCGCGTGCGCGGCGCTTACATTGGGCGTCATGAACCTCTCACAGGCCGCTGACAGCCGGGAGCTGAAAGCTGATAGCTTTTTCTTCACCGGCAAACCCTATGTGGTCGAGCTGGGCGCGTATAGTTTCCAGTTCCGGAATTACAACCCCGAGCTGCAGCGCTGGACCACCGCCGATCCCTCCGGCTTCCCCGATGGAGCGAATAATTATGGGTATGCGCCAATACCTACCAACTCAATGGATTTATATGGACTGGAGACAAGATGGATTTATGGCACTGCCGTTTTGAATACAAACTGGACTGAAAAGGAACATTTTCAATTCTTTGGCAATACATCATATTCAGTTAGTGTAAATTTCCCCTGGGGCGTTAGCGCATCAGTAAATGTGTCACCTGGATGGTTTTGGATGCAAGATAGTGGCGCTGCCACCAAGCTTGTCGAGGGATGTTATGCCACCGAGGCGAAATTGCCCGGCCCTGAGTGGCATTGGATTCCTGAAACAATTACAGAGGTTTCTAGAGAAATTAGTCCTGTACGGTATATTGGCGAGTATTCGATAGGTGAGGATTCATACCGTGGAGCACTGATCGTTACACAAGTACAATGGAAGCGTGAAGCCGAGGAATAAAATGAAATCAATACCTAATTATGTAATAGCGCCATTTCTTTTTGCCTCATTTATTGCTTTAATAATGGCTTGCGGCCAGGAGTCAAGCCATCCAAATACAGGTGAGGTGGCAGCGCTAAATTTGTTGCCAGAATCAAGTATTCCAAGTGAACGTGGTTTGAATGCCAGAGCGCATGATTATTATAATACTTTGGCAAAAAATAATTATGAAAAAGCTCTAAAATTCATGAATCCCGACATCCATAAAATGTCAATAATGAAGGAAGCGCTAGTGGACTGGCTTTTGAAGATTAAAATGGTGGATGGGATGATATCTGGATGGCATCTGGTATCTTGTGATCAAGATCGAATGTCGCAAGGTTCAAAAATAGATAATAAATCGATTTATCTTAAAATCATGTTTTCGATTCAAAAGCCGAGCAGATTCAGCAAAACGCAAGTCAAATCAATGCAGGGTTTCGTGTTATATAATCAAGTGTACATGGATAAGTGGGATTATTCGATCTCTGATAATCAATGGTATGTGACCCCGGAATGGTTTTGCAGAATGAGTGCGGATGAAATTGCTAGTGCCAAAGGCATTACATTTCCAATTGTAGATGGTAAGATCATCAAGTATGAGGATGTCTTTCTAAAGAATAGATGATTTTGCCTGGTAAGCACGTCAGTTTTTGATCAAGACAGGCATAACGTGGTCAATTTATGCAATATAACTCAAAATTGATCTGAAACCCATCAAAAGTATATTCAAGTTATGGTTGACTCTACCTTAGTGACAGCCATTGCAATACCTGGGACGCCCCTTTACTATTCGAACAGTACGGATAATGGCTCTCTAACGTTGAGTGCCTCAACAGAATGGTATGAATAAAATAACACTTTATGATTCTCGCATAGATATAAAAACGAGATTTTGGAATATTATTAGAAACAATCAATTATTTGAGGGAAATTAAGGAAAGAAACAAAAGCATGATTACTATATTAAGATTTCTACCTGTGCTCTGCGTCGTTTGGGGGTTTTGGCTGTTAGTATCACTTGGCTTGTCCTTCGTGGGCAGCGTTGAGAGAAGGAGGAAATTTAGAGAGCTGTTTGTATACAGCGCCATATTTGGGATTGGCGTACTGATTTTGATTGTGATTGTAGTTGCGATTGTTTGATTGAGACTAGATACACAGCTTTTAGCAGTGTTGATTGGATTTTTTACTTCAGAAGAGCATTTGTGAGTAAGATAATGAGAATTCTGAAAATTATTGGCATTGCCATCTCATGCTTTATACGCATTTCGATCATCCTGTTTTTATTTAGAACGTTTGTAAAATATCTAGGCCAAACTCAAGCTCCATCCCCATCACCCGCCTCGGAAGTATATTGGCTCAGCGGCAGCGCCGACAAGCCCTCCAGCGGGCGGCGGATTTCGAACAGGCCCGGCACGACCTGTTCCTTCCCGGCATAGGCGCAGCGCAGCATCTCGATCTTGGCGTCCAGGTTGTCGATATGATGCAACAACCAGCCCTCGGGTGTACGCGGCGTGACGGGCGAACCAAACTCGCGCGAACCGTGGTGCGAGGCGATCAAGTGCAGGAGATGATCGCGCAGCACGTCGGAAGGCGGGCTGACCGCTTCGCCAAACAATTCCGGATGCTGTTCCTTCGCCTGGTTCCAATATTTGTTGACGACTTCGATGCCGATGGAGATGTGCCCGATGAGCTCGCCGGTCCGGTTGGGTTTTGAAACAAAGCCTTTTTCCGGGTAATCGTTTTCCCACAATTTCCCAACATCATGAAACAGCACGCCGCAGTAGAGCAGGTCGGGCGTCACCTCGGGATACAGCGGCGCCAGCGCCACCGCGCAACGCAGCATCTGGCTGGTATGCTCCAACAGGCCGCCGCGCCGGGCGTGATGATAATTCCGGGCCGCGGCAGCGCGGCGCCATTTCTTTTCGTTGGATTCAAGGGCGAGCGAGGCGACCTCTTTCAGTCTTGAATCCTTCAAGCCGGAAACAATTCCGAGCAGATAGTTCCAGTTTTCCTGGTTCTGCTTCAACACCTCGGGCGAGCCGGCAAGAAAGAGCTCCATCTCGGCATCGGTCAAATGGCGCAGGGCCGGGCGATTCACATTCAAGCCGTAGGCATTGACAAAAAAGCGCCCGCTCAACTCACAGGAATCGCCTTCCTTGAGGTCGCGGCATACGGCAAAGGCTTCGGTCTCCGACCAAATCTTGAAGCGCGCCTTGCCCTGGCCGTCCACCACTTCGAGATCGTAAAACGGTTTGTCGTTTTGCGTACGGCCCAGCCGGGCATGTTCGATTTGGATCCAGATCTTTTCTGAAATTTCCTCCCCGCCTGCCGCCAATTGTTTTGTCAGGTCTGAGAGTGTCTGCATTCCAAAAGTAAAGCGATTTAAAAACGGGCTGGCAAGATCAAGTGACGCCAAAGAAAAGTCAGAGAAAGCAGAGGTCGGGAAGGCTATGGCAGACACGCAAGTTCCAAGTTCGCGCTCGGCGAATCCGTCCTTTGCCGGATTTGTAAGTTTTAAGCCAGCGATTCCCCATCCGTGTTTATCCGCGTTCATCCGCGGTTCTGTTCAATTTTCTGAATTCTTAATTCTGGCTTCTCAGCAGGAAAAATCGTTCATGTCAAAAGCTTGCCCATGATCCATTCATCCACATACGCATTGCCCAGGATGCGCGACTGCCGTTTGACGCCCTCCCGTTCGTACCCGAGATTTTCATAAAACGCGATGGCTTCCTGGTTTGTGGAAAGCACGGTTAGTTCCAGCCGGTGCAGCGGCACCTCGCGGGCCCAGAATTCCAACTGTCCCATCAATGCCCGCCCAAACCCCTTCCGCCGAAAATCCTTCAGGATTTCCATAACGACAATCGCCGTGGCGGTATCGATGTGAAATTCACCCCCCAGAGCCATGGCATAACCCGCCAGATCATCGCCCGAAAACGCCAGCAGGAAACTTCGGTTGGGGGCCTGTTGCATCCAGCGAATTTGTTCCGCCTGATCTTCGGCGGTCGCAAGGGTTTCCCCGGGCAAAAACTGGCTTTCGTCACGCTCCTGCTCGATGGTTCTCATCAGGGCCAGGACCGCTTCGGCATCCGTCTCCTCGGCCGGGCGTATGGTCATGAAACTAACTTGCCAAAAATAGGGAAAATAAACCAACGCGAAATCATTGTTAGCTTTGGTTATTAACGGATTTCCGTGGAATTCACCGGGATCGCCCGCGGGGGATTCATGGCGAGTTGAGGAATCGTGTTTGCCGACGACTCTTGTTTGAAGACCCGCCCGAATCCGACAAATTGCGCCCGGCGTACGGTGTCGCCCCAGAAATTTTTCACCCCGCCCATGTTCGCGTTCGGGTCAAATTCATAAATGTCCACCCCGCCGGATCGCGTCAGCTCGCCGCGCGCGCGCGTGGCGGAACCCACCATTTTGGGCGTTCCATCGGCGGTCCGGCCGAGATAGATCATGACATGCGTGATCGGCGGGCGGCGGTCGATGTCATAAGTCCACTCCCAAAAAAGCAGGTCACCGGAGCGGAGCTGGGCGAGCAGGGCGTCGCGGTCCACCTTACCATCAGCGAAGCGCGGCGCGTAGGTGATTTTCCCGGCCAGTTTGAGGTCGTAATATTGGTCAGAAGCCACGCGTGGAAGCTTGATGCCGAAGACGCTCCAATAAATGTAACGGGCTGTATTGGAGCAATCCATCATCCAAGCCTCCTGGCTTTGGGGAGGGACCCAGTTCTCGCTGTAAGCGATGTGTTGATGCGTCAGTTCGCGGACCTTATCCACGAGCAAGGTATGCTGGGCTGGGCTCAACTGCGCGGAAGCAGGAAGAACCAGTCCGAACAAAACAAAAATGGCGACGCAGACCCTCATTTTTACTTATTATATAGTAAAAAATACTCCGGTCAAATAGTTCCAGCTCAGTTTTGACTTGAACAATAAAGTCGTTCCAAAATTGCTGCGTAAGTCCTTCATAATCAACAAGACCATTTTCGCCCCAGAAAATAAAGTCTGTCAATATTGACTTAAGTATCTGATTTCAAACAGCTTAAACGTTATTTTTGAGAGTCAGCTTAAGGAGGATGTCCGCCGCTGATATTTGGGGATTAGTTATGGGAAGCGCCGTCCAAGGTTTGCAATACTAACGGGTCATCGTCCTCCAGGAGTATTCCCATCGCAATTTATCTGACAAGCTTGTTGCGCCTCACCGTAGAAATTAGTCAAATGTAATTAAGCCTGACCAGGCGTGATTTTCGACGCGATATGGAGTTTTGGGTTTCTGGCCTCGGCGTAATTTTCAAGTACGGCCACGTATCCATCCATTGAATGATCCACTGCCAAGGCGAATTTCCATTTTGTTATCAACGCCCATATAACGCTAGAACAAAGATAGAAAAAGCGGTGGATGCTACGATTTAGCCGCCCATGACTGTCAAAGTAACGGACATCTCCCACATGGTGAAAATGGAAGAATAAGAAAGGAAATGGCACCAGAGTAACTCCATCGACCTTGTTTACGACCCTGTAAACTGGCGTCTTAATTTCCCAGTCAAGCCGATAGTCGCCCACCCGGGGGCTGCCAAACGTGTAGCATGCTGCCAAATTGTCTCCCTCAAGATCACGCGCCGCCAAAGTGGCAAGCGCAGCGCCGAGCGAGTGCCCAGTAACGTAAAACGGCATGTTTAACTCATTGGTAGCCTTCCGGCATTCTTCCCTGGTGGATTCCCACGCTTCGTTGAAGCCACTGTGGATTTCCGAGCCTTTGCTTAAAATTGGCCAAAGGTCCAAATCCGTGCGTAAATCTACGCCGCAAATCTCCGTGCCTCTGAACACGAGGACACCGAAGAGATTATTGTGGCAGAGATAGGCCTGCGTGCCTGTTTTGGTAGTATTGAATGTCCGTACAAGTTGAAAACCTCCGCTTCCCAGGCAGGACTTAAGCTCATTTAGATTATCATCCGAGATTTCAAATGGATTGTAGGCAAGCAGGGCCAATTTTCCCATCAGCCATGCTGTACGGTCGGAATACGCTGCCCTGGCAATGGGTGCTTGAAGCAATTCCTCAGGGGAAAAATAGGGTGTATCTTGGGAATTCATGGTTTGGTTCGTCGGTTTTTAAACTCCTGAAAACATCAATCGGATAAATGCTCCGGCAAGAAGAGAAGCCCCAAAAACAAGTAGGCCCGAAGTAATTCTCAAGAAAGCGTGGCATTGTTGGAATTTGGCTTCCCGCATGCACAGGTTTGTGTCCACTTCGCCACCAAGCGAGGAATCTTTTAGCAGGAGGAGCTTGATAACCTGGAGATGATGAAAATTTGCGCTTGAGGCGTAGAACCGATGCAAAAGGGCAAACCCAGCAGAAAGCGCAAATGAGATAACGGAAGCTGAAAACAAGGCCTTGAGGAGAGTGTCGTCGAATATCCGCGCCAAACGATCCTTGGGAAAATTGACCAGAAGAAATCCGACTACCGCAATGCCCGCCAAGGCAAGCTTGAGCAGTTCGCCTGAGAATTGCAGTGAACGGTCATAATGCTCCATGTCGGGTCGAAAGCGTGCTTCCGGAACTTCGAGCTGAGCAAGGCGGCGTTCAATAGATTCCGTTTTCGGTCTCGCTTTCATAACAAGAATTCAGTGACCTAACGTATCTTAGAGAGGTTGGGGTTGTGGCTATTCTGTGTCCATCCAACCAAAACGCTGGAAACATGTCGAATCCAGAAATGTTACAATTACTGCCGACAGAAGGACGGAACAGATTGATCTAGCCTGCATATTTCATACTCATTTCAATGGTCAACCTGTTAGCGCCGGGACGTAACAGCGGAAAGACACGAGCTGGGCATATGCAGGCTTTTGCAAAGCTCCGGCAACGGAAGAATGCCTCGTTTATCCTTTGCGCAAAACTCAGCAGAAAGGGAGACTACAATCTATTCACAAAATAATTCAAATTCTAATTTATTAAGCATAAGATCTTTTTTATGAATATCTTACAAATAATTATGTATTGACTTGCTATATTCATTATCTATTCATTATGCTGTGAGAGCAAACGAGCAAATTCTGTCCCAGGAGCTGCGGCAACGCGGCCTGGCCGCTTCGTCTGAACTGACCCAGGCTTGCCGGATCAGCCAGCCCACCGTCTCGCGTACCATTCATTCCTTTGGGTCTGCCGTTTTTAGGACCGGAGCCGGCCCCAGCACCCGCTATGGCCTTTATCGGGGTGTTCGTTCCCACGGGCGGCAATGGCCTTTGTATGTGGTGGATTCGGAAGGAGAACCGCATCACGGAGGCGCCCTCACGTCCATGCACGAACGTTATTTTCACATTAGCGCCAATGAGCCGCTTCACCCGCTGCTTGCCGGAGAATTCGCGTCGGGATTGTTCCGGGACCTTCCCTGGTTTTTGCAGGACCTGCGCCCGCAAGGCTTTCTTGGCCGCGCGTTTGCGCGAACCCATCACCTCGAATTGTCGGCCCCGCAGGATCCCCGGCTATGGATGGCGGATGATATTCTGAGCGGGCTGCTAGTCAACGGCCATGACAATTCCGGAAACATTATTGTCGGGGACAAATCTCTTAATCTGTTCATGTCGGAACGCGCGTCCGGCATCACCCCAATTCCAGCCAGCCAGAAACTGCAGCATTACGATCCGCTCGCAAACAGGACGATTGCCGGAGAACCTTGCGGTTCCACCGCTGCGGGCGAACAACCCAAGTTTTGCGCCTGCATAGAGGATGACAATGGCGCCATGCGGCGCGTGATCGTAAAATTCTCCCCGCCCAGGAACAGCCCCGCGGGTGTGCGATGGGCCGATCTCCTGTGCTCCGAGCAGACCGCCCTGTCCATCCTGGCGCAAAACGGAATGCCCGCAGCGGAGGCCCGTCTCCTGCAGGGAGAAAACCGGACTTATTTTGAATCGACCCGATTCGACCGTTTGGGCGCGCATGGACGCAGGGGCATGGTCTCATTGGCCGCGGTGGATGCAGCCTATTTTGGCGAGGAGCAAACACCCTGGTACAATTGCGCGGAACGATTGGAACAGTTTGGTAAGTTAGGTGAAAACGAGGCTGCAACGCTCAGGGCCTATTATTGGTACGGGCAATTGATTGCCAACAGCGACATGCACTACGGCAATGCCAGCCTGTTCTGGGACAATGCGGGATTCAGAACCGCGCCATGCTACGACATGCTGCCAATGGCCTATTCCCCGCGTGAAGGCGGCGAAATCGTCAACCCGGAATTCCGGCCCGTTCCTGCTCCTCCTCAATACCGGGAGGAATGGCAACGGGCAGGACAATGGGCGTGCGACTTCTGGGCAGCCATGGCGGATGACGCCCGTGTCAGCCCGGAGTTTCGCGGGATCAGCGGCGCGAATCTTCGGGCTGTGAAAGACGTATTAAGAAATTAAAACGACAGCGTTCCGCCGGACTGCAAGCCGCTTATGATTTTGCGGAGCAGTTCCTCCCGCTGTCTCGGATCTTCAGGAAGCGGATAGACCACTTCCACTGACCGCGAAAGCGGGCCTCCCGGACGCAGCACATGCACCACGCCCTTTTCGTCGTCAAACCATATCCGGGCCTTGGGATGATTGTTCCATCCGCTCTTTTGCCAATCGGAAAATTCGTCCTCCTTTTCAAAGGTCCTGACCGTCACCTGCCGCTGCAATCCGGAAGGCAAAGCATCCTGTTCCCCGCGCACGGCGTACCCCGCATAGGAGCCGAACTCGACCGGGCCCGATCCCACCCAAATTGACTGCCACAGCAGCATCCCTAAAATAGCAGCGCAGGCTCCCGACAACATGAATGCCGGCGCAGGTCGAAAAATGGTACGCCATGAAAAAAACGGAGCCCGCTCCTCGGCGAATTTTTGCGGAAACACCCTTCGCACGGCCGCCCTTAATTCCGGCAGACGATAAGCGGGCAGTTTGTCCGTCTGGGCTTCCAAAGCCTGCAGCGAAGGCACGATCGCACGCGCAATCCGTAGGGCTTCCTTCAACTCCAGCCATTGCTCCATTTTCCCGGGGTCTTCGGCAATCACCCGCTGCAACAGCGCCGTTTCTTCGGCATTGGCTGTTCCTTCCAATACCTTCAACACCAGGGATTCAAATTCCGGGTCCATACTAAATTATCGCAAAAAGTTGCGGATTTCTTTCAACAATCGCGGTTTTTGTTCGATCCCCTGCCTGATTTTTCTGAGACCGCGGGACAGATGGACGCCCACACTGCCAATGGGGATCTCGTGCTTTTCGGCCAGTTCCTTGTACGGAATGCCTTCCACCAAGTAATCATAAATCAGCCACCGGGTCAGCGGTTCGAGGGGTTCCATTGCTTCCCGCAACAAGACCGAGAGCTCCTTCAAATCGCGGGGTTGCAGGTTTTCCGCCAGCCGTTCCGCCGGTTCGAACGCGCCTTCGCTTTCCTCCTGCAATTGCTCAATGCTGCCGACCTGCCCGCCGCCGCGCTTTTGGGCGGTGGCTTTGCGCTTTTCGGAAATCGCCCGGCGTGCCGACATTGTCACAGCGAGACAACGCAGCCCTTCCCAATCCGACGCCGTTTGCACTTTCGTGATCAGTTCGGTCAGCGTCTCGATGGCCACATCCTCAGCTTCCGAGGGTGTGAGTCCTGCGAGCGGATGCCGGGCCGCTGCAAAAACACAGGGATACAAGAGCTGAAACGCCTCTTCCCAGGCGGCCTCGCTGCCTTTCCGCAATGCCTGCAACAATTCCATTTCCGGCGCCATCCCGCACGATGCTGAGTCAAACTGGCAGGTCTATCAAGAGCCAAAGGGGGGCCTGGAAATTGTTCTTAGTTTCCAGTTCTTTGTTGCCGGTGTTAAACCGCTAAAATGATTTTTTCTTCCTTCGCGTCTCGCGCAAGGCTTGATGTTTAAATTTGAAAAGATTCCTTGGGCGAGCCGCCCAAGCCACACTGGAAAATGAAGGCGCGCTTGCGGTAGTATAAAATGCCAAGCATAATGATATCGCACAATGAGTGGCCTTCTGTGAAACCGGCTTTATTTCTATTTCTGGCGCTTCTTTCCGTCCATCCGGCGGCGCCAACTTCAATAGACTGGCAAACGCGCTATCAAGAAGTCAGTCAACTCGAAAAATCCGGCCAGGCCGATCAGGCGCAGGCCCTGGCCGAAAACATCGCCTCGGAGGCGGAAAATCGTGTCGGCCCGCAATCCAGCGAGCTTGTCCCCGTCCTGAAAGAACTCAGCCAGCTTTACCTTCGACGGCATCTGTATCCGAAAGCAGAAGCTCTTCTCCAGCGCATGCTTGAAATTCAGGAAAAGAATTTCGGGCCGGACGATCCCAAGACCGCCGACGCCGTTTCGGATCTTGGCTGGTATTACCAAAACATGGCCGATTACCCCCGCGCCCGGAAACTCCTGCAACGCTCGCTGGAAATCCGCGAGGCAAAATTGGGGCGCCGGCATGAGGCGGTCGCCGATTCCCTGAACAGCCTGGGCGTCCTTTCGGAAAATCTCGGCGAGTTCAAGCAATCGGAACAATACTATCTCGAAGCGCTGCAAATCCGGCGCGAACTGCTGGGCCCGGACCACCCCTCCACCGGCACCACCACCAATAATCTGGCGACCCTGTATTGGAGCCTCGGCGATTATGGCCGGGCCGAACAATATTTCAACGAAGCCCTGCGCATCCGGGAAAAGGATTTCGGGCCGCTCGCCCTCAGCACCGCGACCAGCATGAATAATCTCGCCCTGCTCTACCGCAGCATGGGCGATTACAGCCGCGCCCGTCCGCTATATTTGAAGGTCCTGGCCATTCGCGAAGCCAAACTCGGGCCCGAGCATCCCTTCACTCTCACCACAGTCCATCAACTCGCCCTGCTCTATGCCGATCTCGGCGATTATCCAAAAGCCGAACAGCTCCTGCTCCGGGCTGTGCGCGGACGCGAGAAAGTCTTCGGTTCCGAACATCCGGACACGGCCCGCAGCCTTTTCCATCTGGCCTGGCTCTACGACCGCGAAAAGGAGTACGACCAGGCCGAACCGCTGCATCTCAAGGCTTTGGCGCTACGAATCAAAGTGCTCGGTGAAAAACATCCCGAGACAGCCGGCAGCTATGGTTATCTCGCCCGGCATTACCATCTTCAGGGCAAACTCGCCGAGGCGGAGCCTCTTTATAAGAAGGCGCTGGATTTGCAAATCCAGTTGTTGGGGGAAAACGCCCCTGACACGCTCAAGACCGTGGAAAACCTGGCCTGCCTCTACCTCGACGAAAACAAGCCTGACCTGAGCCTGTCCTATGCACGCAAAGCCATGCAGACCCGCGAATCCATGCTGCAAAATCTTTTCACCTTCACCTCCGAACACCAGCGCATCGATTTCCAAAAAACGCTCAGCCTCTATAACCTGCCGGCCAGCCTTGGGAATCCCGACGACATCGCGCGCGTCGCCTTCCGCACCAAGGGCGTTGTGCTGGATTCCATGATCGAAGACCAGATCGCGGCCCGTGCTTCCAAAGACCCCGACGTCGCCCGCCTTTTCGACCAATTGCAATCGGTTTCCAGGCGCCTGCTTCGTGCCGAAATGCGTCTGCCGGAAGATCCGGGAGCAACTCCGCCGGGCGGAGGAAGTGAACTTGAGAAACTGCAACAGGAGGAAAATGTCCTGCAGGCGGGGTTTGCGAGAAAAATCTCAGGCAACAGTTCCGCGCGCCGCGCGTTGCAGATCGACCCCGGACAAATCCGCAAAGCCATTCCAAAAAACTCCGTTCTGATCGAATGGCTGCGCTACGAAGCCTATCAAAAAAATCTTCAAACCAAAACCGCCTATGGCGCGCTCGTTCTTGCGCCCGGAATGCCGGACCGCTGGGTGCCGCTCGGCGACGCCGCGGAAATCGATTCATTGGTTCGCAGCTACCAAAAATACATGCACCATCGCGTCCGCGATGCCGCAGTCGATCGCGTCACGAGTGATTTGTCCGAAAAAACCTGGGCGCCACTGGCGTCTGTTTTCCCGCCAGGCACCGAACAGGTTATTCTCAGCCCGGATGGCCCGTTGAATTTTGTATCCTTTGCCGCATTGCCCATGCAGGACGGCAGGTTCTGGGCGGAAAAATATTTCTTCACCTATGTTTCCAGCGGACGTGATCTGCTGCGAAAAAATCAACCACCGGCAAACGATCAAAAAATCGCGGTTTTTGCCAATCCGGATTACAAACTCCGCACAGCACCCGCCAACGCAATACCCGCCGTGGCTTCCGGCGGCGATCTCCTGCGACAGTTCGACGGCATTGAATTGTCGCCGCTGTCCGGTTCCGAGGACGAGGCCCGCTTTCTGGTCCAGCGCAGTGTTCCCTGGAAATGCGACACAGTCTGTTATCTGGGGAAGCAAGCCACAGAATCCAACCTTTCCGCGCTGCATTCCCCGCTTGTTCTGCACATGGCCACGCATGGCTTGTTTTTGCCTGAGCCGGGCTCACCTGTTGTTTCTTCGGTCCCGGACCGTTCGGGCAATCCCAAGCCGTCCATTGTACTGGCTGATCCCATGCAGCGCAGCATGTTGCTGCTGGCGGGCGCACAACGCACTTTCGACGCCTGGCAGAAAGGCATTGTTCCGCCAACCGAGAACGACGGCATTGTCAGCGCCGGGGAAGTCGGCGGGCTCGATCTTCAGGGAACCTGGCTCGTTGTTTTGTCCGCCTGCGACACCGGGCAGGGCGAGGCCCGGGCTGGAGAAGGGGTGTTAGGCCTGCGGCGGGGGTTTGTCATGGCCGGGGCTCAGAATTTGTTGCTTACGCTTTGGCCTGTGGGCGATTCCGAAACAGTGTCATTGATGGAATCCTTTTATGACAAGGCGTTCGAGACACGAGACGCACCGCGGGCGCTGGCTTTGGTCCAGCGTGAGCGATTGGAGTTGTTGCGAAAAAAATACGGCCTGGGCCAGGCCATCCGGCTCTCCGGTCCGTTTATTTTGAGTTTTTGAACAGCCTTGGAATTTTCATATGCAAGGCACGAAGCGCTGAAGGGTTTGCATCCATACAAGGTCTCCCACAAAGAGGAAAATCAGTTTCCATGCCGTCTCCGGATGCCGACATGGTCTTCAATCCAATGGGCAAGTCTTCCGGACACCTTTTCCGCCTGCAATTCATGGGCCGACACCCAGTCGTGGCGTGCCAGCCGGGAAAGATAAACGGGACAGTTGCTGCAGGGGATGTCATCCTCCGCATTGCGCAGGCCAAGCAGCATTTCGCGGGCGCGCGTCATTTTTTCACCGGCCAAAGCCCGCTCCAATCCCCCTTGGAATACATTACCGTAATCTGAACCATGGTTCAGGCAGCAGCCTAACAACCTCCCGTCGTAGTTGATCTGCGGCGAATTCCACATTTGATGGCAGGCTTTCTGGATGTAATTCTTTTTGTGCTTTTCCTCATATTCCGCCCGGTCTGACGCACCCAGGCCGCCCTGGCTGCGAATTTGCTCCCTGTCCCGCACCGGTGAGAACGGCCTTCCATACAGGTCTTCCCAGGACAACTTGAGGAAAAATTCCATGTTCAACTCTCCGGCCATGACCCGGGCCTGTTCGATCTCGTGTTCATTGTGCCCGAAGGCAACAAACTGCCAGCGCAACGCCGGATAAGGCGAACGGTATTTCCGCTTCAGCGCGTTGAGGGCGCGAATGTGGCCAATCACGCGCTCAAAATCGCCTCCCACACGATATACGGCGTAGGTTTCCTGAGAGGCGCCATCGATGGAACAGGAAAGATGCCGCACCTTGTAGCGAACCAGGGACTCGAGTGCCTCAGGCGCGGCCTTGTTCAAGTTGGCCCCGTTCTGGATGCAGATGCGGATCCCATTTTGGCAGGCGTGTTTTAGAATGTCAGGCAGCTCGGGATTTAGAAAAATCTCGCCCCAGTTCGACAGCTCAATCTGTGACACCCAGGGGTGCCGTTTGACAAATGCACGGAAGGCTTCGGCCCGCAAAAGCCCGGTGCCAAGACTTTTGCCGACTTCACCGCCGGCCGTGGGACAGCTCGGGCATTTCAACTGGCAGGCGGTCGAAGCATCCAGGCGGACCATGGCGGGCTTTTGCAGGGTTTCCCAAAATCGTTTCAACGGACGGGAGCCTCGTTTCAGCCTGCGCCGGGCGGCCCGGATTTCAGGACCCAGCGCTGGCTCCTGTGAAAGCGACTGATTGTTCCGCCTGATGGCAGTTCGCCCGCCTTGAATGAGCTCATCGGTTGTTTGCAACAGCGCCATTTTGCGCTCCACTCCAACGGTCCAATTGGCGTGAAAGACCAGCGGGTTCTCCGGAACATGGAAATGTGTACCCGGCTCCCAATGCCTGGCCTTGAAAGTGCCCGTTCCAAAAAAGCCTTCCGGCAGGTATCCCCAGCGAAGTTCTGTCATGACACGCAGCAGGCGGTTGAATTCAATTTGGTCCCGCCGCATTTTCGGGAGAGCCGCCAGCACGCGGGTCCATAGGAGATGCGTAACGGCGTTTGCCCGCATGGCCATGAAGCCGGTGCATAAATTTCCGCCGGGATCGTCCAAGTGGCAAACAATATCGCAGCCGTCCAGCGCCCGCCATACAGCAGGCAAAGTCGGCCCATAGAAGCGTACATCCACATCTGAATAGACAAAGCATTCGCCCGGATGCCGTTCGATCACACCCAGGATTTGTTTGCTTTTGAATTGCACGGCTTCCTGCCAGTCCGCTTCCAGAAATGTGCCCCGGCTTGCGCCGTCCGGCTCCGGGCAGTTGCGCACATCAACGTCATATTCATGGCGGACAGAAGGCAGAAACCACCTTTGCGCCAAACAGGCATGACTGGGGGAATAAATGCAGAGCAGCTTCATCAGTAGTGTTCCGCTAGGCTAGCTGGCCCCAGCCCGCAGCGTCAATGGATTGAAAATCCATCTTGTGACAGGAGTTGCTCCACTATTCGATTGATAGAGCCCGCCCCTTTTTCGATCAGGAATTTTCCAGGAAACGGCGGTCGAGTTCGCGCAGGAATTCGTCCCCTTCCTCCGCTCCGGGATGCTCGGAGCCGTGGCTGATGACCATGTCGCCCGCGTGTGCCTTGCCTTTTCCCGATGGGGCTTGCTCCAGAGCATCGGCAAGGCGATGGGTCGTTTCGCGCAGGCGTTGCACCATTGTGCGGATCAGGATGGCCTCCCAGGGCGGCATCTGCTGCAGGTGTTGTTGAAAAGCGGCGCGGCTGATGAAAACAAGCCGGGTCGGCCCGAGCGCCCGGGCGGATGCGCTGCGCGGCTGGTGATCGATGATCCCCATCTCGCCGAAGATCCCGCGCGCGCCGACTTTCCCCAGAATAATTTCCACCGGGCCTTTTTCCGACTGGATGGTTTGGAATATTTCCACCAGGCCCTCCTTGACGATGAAAAGCCCGTCGGGCCGTTCGTGCTCGCGACAAATGATGGCTCCCACCGGATACGTGCGTTCTTCCTGGCTTGTCAACATGGGTGCCATTTTGGAGGAAGGCTCAAAATAATTCGATGGAAAAATGGCCTCACCCTGTGATTTTGCGGCGTGATTGGATTATTTTACCGGAGGCTGCAAGGCGTCGAGCACAATCCCCGGCGTCAGGAGTTCGGGCAACTGGATGGGTTCATCTCTTCCCGGCAAATACAGCAGGTCAAAGGGCACGGCGGAACGGCCCCAGCGCGCGAGTTCCCGGGTGATGGCGGGATTCCGGCTGGTCCAGTCGGCCCTCAACGCCACAACTCCAAGTTCATGGAACTTTTTCAAAACCTCGCTGGATCCAAAGACAAGCGCCTTGTTGGTTTGGCACGTTGCGCACCAGCGCGCGGTGAAATCAATATAAACAGGTTTGCCCAGGGCCCGGAATTTTTCCACCGCTTCGGGCGACCATTCCAGCCACTGGATTGACGGGGCCTCCGGGTTCGACGCGGGCTGTCCCGCCGATGTCGGCCAACTGAACCAGAGCCCGCCCGCCAGCAGGAGAAGTCCGGCGGCAGTTGAAGCCCGGCGCGCCCCAGCCGGCCGGCCCGGACCCGACCAGCGGCCGTAAATCCAGACGGCCAGGCCTAACACACTGATTGAAATCAAAATGCGCAGAAAGACGGCCTCCGAAACCTGCCCGTCCAAAACCCAGAGCAGGAAGGCGGCTGTCGCATAAAGCGGGAAAGCCATGAACTGGCGGAAGCTTTCCATCCAGGCGCCGGGCCGGGGTAAAATCCGGAGCAATCCGGGATTGATGGAAAGCAAAAGATAGGGGGTCGAAAGACCGAGGCCAATGCAGGTGAAAAGCAACAGGGAAGGCGCCGGACTCAAGGCCAGCGCCGCTCCGAGCGCAGGAGCCAAAAACGGGGCCGCACAGGGCGTGGCAACGACGGTTGCGAGGACGCCGGAAAAAAAAGTGCCGATCCAGGTCCGCTGCGAAGCCAGCGATGCGCCGGCGCCGATCAACGACGCGCCGATTTCAAAAATACCGCTCAAATTCAGCGCAAATAGAAATACGATAACGACAAGGAAATAAACGAAACCGGGGGATTGAAGTTGAAAGCCCCAGCCGAGCTGTTGTCCGCCGGCACGGAGCGCGATCAAGATCCCCGCCAAAACCCAGAACGAAAGAAGAACTCCCGAGGTGAAGATCAATCCGTGAAGCGCTATTTTTCGTTTGTCTTCCCCCGCTTGATTGACAAAGCCGAGGATTTTGATGCCGAGCACGGGAAAGACGCAGGGCATGAGATTGAGGATCATGCCTCCGAGAAATGCGAGGACCATGCTCCAGATAAAGCCGGCCCTGGAGAATCCGGCTTTCGAAGGTGGGCCGTTGTCCGAAATTGTTTTTCTGATTTGTTCGAAAAGGGCCTGGTTTGCGGACGGCTGCGGTGTCGTGCCTGTTGCCAGGTCAAGCGACAACGCCGCTTCGCCGGGAACGCACACATCGGCACAGGCGATCCATTGGGCTTTCGCCTGGAGTTTGACTGTGCCGCCCGGTTGCAGGTTGTCAGGCGGCGTGATGGTGACAAGATGATAAGCATCCCCTTCATATCCGAAGCTTGTCAGGCCGCCTGTGACAAAGCGTTTGGGTGCCGACCATCGGATTTCCCCCGCGCGAAATCCCGGAGGAAGATCCCAGATGATACTGGTGGGCAACCCTGCATCGCCGGGATCACGCCCGTAGGTGTGCCAGTGCTCGTCGATTTTCAGGTGCAAGGCCACATCGAAAGGCCGGCCCGGGGCGATCGTCTCAAGTTCTGAAATGAGTCCGGCCTGGACATGCGGGTTTTGAGCGGGCAAGGCGCAGGCGGTGAGGGCGAGAAAAAAGAGCGCAGCGGCAATTTTGGATTTCATTGCTTCGTTACCAGTATGAGGCACGAACCGGACATTTCATTCCTTTTTATGGATTGGCTTTGAATCTGGCAAGCAGTGAGCGTCCTTCCAACAGGGCAACCGGAGCGACTCCCATCAGGTCAAGCAAAGTGGGATGGATGTCAAGGACATGGGCGGACGGCAATCTGCTGCCGCGCGGAATCCTCGGGCCTGAGATCATCATGAATCCCTCGGGAACATGTTGGCCGGCGCGAATTCCCGGAAATGGGCCAAGCGGGCCAAGCCGGCTGTGAACATGGCCGCAGGGATGGGGATGATCCCAAAGAACCACCAAATCGGCGGAGGGCAGCTTGGCATCTTCTTTTTGGCCTTCCTTGCGCGTGCGGATGATTTTTTTGACCACCGACCGCCCTGTTTCCGGATGTTTCAACTCCATCAGGAGTTCCTCCAATTCGGAACAAATGCTGTCGTAAGATGCCGGATCCACCACACCATGCTTTTCCCTTCCCCGAAGATTGATGCGGATGAAGCCGTCGGAAAATGAGGGCAGGGCGAAGGCCTTCATCTGTTGCCAGTACGAGCGATACCACAGGGCGGGCTGATAGTTCATTCCTTCGATGGTTGCAGGATGCTCCAGATATCCGTCCGCCCTGAAGAACTGCTCGATGCGCTGCGCCTGTTCCAGGGAAAGTTTTGAGCGCAGCCATTTGGCCCAACGGGGCATCCGGCAGCGCAGGTTCCAGGCTTCCATGACCCAGTCAAAAATTCCAGCCCGGCTTTCCGGTGACGGCTGTACGTTTTCAAAGTCCATGGCCTTGCGACCGGGAAACGAAAAGCGGAACAGCAGTTCCGGGAGTATGGCAATGCTGGACACCTCATCCGAGTTTTCCCGGATGCCTTCCACCGAAAAAAGAGCGAGATGCATGTCAGGCTCCATCCAGCCCCTCATTTTTCCAATGGCCGCGTCGGTTTTGATATAGATATTGCGCAGATAATCCCGGTTGTTGCCGCGTTGAAGGTAGTCTCGATTGGCCGCATGCTCGAAGAGATAGTGTCCTGCCAGATGAATTTCGCTGAATATGCCGAGGAACAAATCCCAGGGGCCTTGATCCCAGACCAGCCGGTACAGTTTTTCCCTCATTTCAACGCCCTGCAGGAGCCTTTCATGCAGGGCATCCAGGCTCTTTTTGTCCTGCAGAACCGCAAAATCGTGGCCGTTGCCGGGATGCATTCCCACTTCGCGGCGTATGGTCTCGGCCCAACCGGAAGGCTGCGCCGCAAACCCGCACATGGGCGCATGCGCACCCCAGCCGCGCAGTTGCAGGCCGTTGACCCCCTCGTGAAAATTCATTTGGGGCAAATCCAGCACGCAGACCCTGTGTCCCGGGCCTAACGCATAAAATGGAGGATATTCCGCAAGGTCGTATAAAGGCGCGTCGATGAGGGAATAATTGGACGGATCGAAGCGGAACTGCGACCAGTATCCGGTGCGTTCGGGGCTTTGCCCGGTGATGATGAATTGCTGGGCGGTCTCGGCCAGGGAATGTTCAAAGCTTTGCAGGGGAACGTAAAGCCCTTCGTCGCGGATTGAAGCCAAATGCGGCAGATGGCCCTGGTCCATCCATTGATTGACCAGCGCAACATCCGCTGAATCGAACGATAAAGCCACTACTCTTTTCGACATGGACACCTTTCAAGAGCCTGACACATGTTCCAAATGGCCGAAGTGCCGGGCGAGTTCCTGAAGCAACTCCGCCGGCAACGGACCTTTGCCGACAGAGCGTATATTTTCACGCAGATGCTTCACGCTTCCCGTTCCCACCAAAACGGTGGCAATATTGGCACAGTAGGCTGCATATCGATAGCCCAGCTCCACAGTTGAGTCCACATCATAACGGGCAACATGGAAAATCGGCGAAAAATGGAGGGAAGCACCTATGTAATCAGACATGCTTCCCTGCGGCGTCAACCTGACATGCGTTACTATATTATTGATTGATGAATCAGGCGTCCCGTAGCATCACCGGCCACAACGATGCTTTTCAATTCCTTCCCCTTCATTTTCTGTTTTCTGCCGTTGGCGGTTCTGGGCTTTTATTTGCTGGGCCGCTTCAGCCATCAATTGGCGGGTTTGTGGCTCTGCGCCGCTTCGCTCTATTTTTACAGCCAGTGGAACTCCCATTACGTTTGGTTGCTGCTCATTTCCATTACGGTGAACTATGGGTTCGGCTACGGGATCGCCCGCCTTGGCCACAGCCGGGCTCGGGCTCTCCTGATCGTGGCGATTGTTTTCAATCTGCTGCTGCTCGGGTATTACAAATACGCCGGTTTTTTCATCCACGCCTTTGACTCCGTGCTCGGAACAGGCTGGTCCCTTGGCCAAATCATTTTACCCCTGGGTATTTCGTTTTTCACATTTACACAAATCACCTTTCTGGTGGACAGCTACAAGGGCAAGGCCAGGGAATACAATTTTGTCCATTACCTGCTTTTCGTGACCTATTTCCCCCATCTCATTGCAGGCCCGATCCTGCACCACGCGCAAATGATGCCGCAGTTCGCTCTGCGACAAACCTATCGCATCAACTGGGAAAACAAAACCAGGGGCCTGATGGTTTTCACCGTGGGCCTTGCCAAAAAAATCCTGCTGGCCGACACCTTCAGCGCCTACGTCACCCCGGTTTTTGATTCGGCCCACACGGGCGCCACACCGCTGCTGTTGGAGTCGTGGATTGCCGTGCTGGCCTTTGCCTTGCAGCTTTATTTTGATTTTTCAGGTTATTGCGACATGGCCGTCGGCATTTCCTATCTCTTCAACATCAAGCTGCCGCTGAATTTCAATTCGCCTTACAAAGCGGCCAATATCATCGATTTTTGGCGGCGCTGGCACATGACCTTGTCCGCGTTTTTGCGCGACTATCTGTACATTCCCTTGGGCGGGAACCGGCACGGCAAAGCGCGGCGCTGGTTCAATGTCATGGCAACCATGCTGTTAGGCGGGCTTTGGCATGGCGCGGGATGGACTTTTGTCATTTGGGGCGGATTGCACGGCATTTATTTGGTCATCAACCACGCCTTTCAAAATCTCCGCCAGCGGATGGGATGGGATGAAGGCCGCTGGGGCTGGCGGGGGCGAATCCTGTCCACCGCCGCCACCTTCCTGGCGGTGACCGTTGCCTGGGTGTTCTTTCGGTCGCCAGACCTTAAAACCGCGGGCCACATGCTTTCGGGCATGATCGGCGGCAACCCTCTTACCTGGCATGCGAAGACGCATCTGGATCATTACTTTTCGGTCTATTTTGGATTGCTCGCGGTGTGGCTGTTGCCGAACACGCAACAGTGGCTGCGCCTGCGACAGGGGGATGAAAAAGAACCCGGGTTGAAGTCCGAACCGTCCGGATGGCTGGAGTGGAATCCGGACCGCTGGTGGAACTGGGTTTTGCCGGGAATTGTCCTGGCGATTGCCATTCTGATGCTTACCAACGGCAAGCCGTCGGAATTCCTCTATTTCCAATTTTAGCGTGGGTTATATGAAAGCCTGCTTCTTTAAAATTCTGTTCACGGCGCTGGCGGTCTTTGCACTGTACTTCCTGATTTTGTATGAGGTGCGCAGCCCGATCGCGGCCGAATACTGGGTGCATGAACTCATCGTCGTGAAGCGGCACCTGAGCGCGGACATGCCATCCCCAAAAATTATTCTTTTATCCGGTTCCAACACTCTTTTCGGGATTGACGCATCCGAAATGGAAAAGGAACTTAAGATTCCCGCGATTAATTTCGGACTCCATGGCGGGATGCGGCTGGAATGGCTGCTTGACGAGGGCCGGTCGCTGGCGAAACCGGGCGATATTCTCTTGCTTCCACTGGAGGCAGGATATTACGACGGAAGAGATTGGCAGGAATGGGAATTGAGAAATGTCCTGGCGTGGAACTCTCGATGGGTGGACAGCCTCAGCATGCCGAAACGCTTCTCGATTTTTTGCAAGGCCGGATCATTCGACATGGCGTTTGAGCTCGCGCAGGTAAAGACACTGCTGCTGTTTTCCCATGGCAAGTTTCCCGAACGCCTGCAAGCTCTCGAGCCTGAAGACAAAATATTTGCTCGGTTTAAAAGTGAACAGGGTCCGCCGTTGACCTTTGCCTACGGATTGAAGATGGACGATCACGGCACAATTCTGGGTGCGGACGACAGCCAATACACCGGCCCGTCAGAGCCAATGTCTTATCCCTCCGCCATTTCCCCCATGCCTAAAAAGCTCCTGGCGGAATTTGTGGCCGAGATGAAAGCGCGCAAGGTCCGGGTCTATTTTGCCCACAGCCCCTATGTGATGGATGGCAAGGCCGGGCCGGGATGGGAAGGTGCGGAGCGGAAGTTTCAAAAGGAAATCCGAGACTTGGGGTCCGAGGTGATTGACCGGCGGGAACAGCTTTTTTTTCCACGAGAATACTTTTTTAATACGAAATATCATCTCAACACACGGGGGAAGGAAGCGCGCACCAAAATTTTGATCGAGGCGTTGCGCGAAAAACTGGAGGAACAAAAGGTGGAGCCAACTCCTTGAAGTTCGCATTCATTTGAATGGGGTCAGCCCATGACAAGTGACGGATTAGTGCAAACAATTCTATGAAAAGAATGAGTTTTATCGCGGTGTGCGTTGGCTTTTCGATATCGATTGGTTTCCTCATGGCGGAGCCACCAACGGTTGCTCCTCAAACGGCCGTGCCGAGTGCCGCTGCTGGATCGCAAACACAGACAGCAAGCGCCGGCAACATTCGTGTTGACGGCATGGTGGATTGTCCCGGGTCATGATCCCAATACGTTGTGGATGATATTTTTCGATGAGGATGGTAAAGGAAATATGGCATGGAGCCAACAGCACATCGGCCAGGTGCCCCAATATCAAAATGGCCATGCCGGTTCCACGACATGCGTCGCGAGCGGGCTTCTTGACGTTGACAGATTAATTGACTTTAGTTTTCCGGCATGTCACGGCCCCCTTTTGCTTTTTAATTTCCGTTTTTCTTTTTGTTCCTGGCATCGTTGAGTTTTTGTTTGAGCTTGAGGGTTCGTTTCAGCACTGGGAGTGTGCTGAGATCCTTGTCACGCCCGGCAGCGGTCTTGCTGGCAATGACCCGTGATAAAGGTAAAACACGGACGGGATAGCCTCCAACATGCGAGATTCTGCATCCCACAAGCTCGGCGGCAAACGATCTTAGTCCGGAAGGCTCGAACACAACATTCACCTGGGTGCCGTCCTTCAACTCGTAAAAAGTGGGGGCGAGCAAAGTTCCTCCGCACTTTTGAACAATCTGATAGATGCGAACCACTTTCCTTTTGGGCAATTGTATCCAGAAATCATAATCCAGCGTGGACAAAGGAGCGCCTTGATCAACTGCCGCCATCATCCCGATCAGGATTGACGGAATTTTTTCCTGGTCGAGCGCTTGAAGGAATTCACCAAGCGCGCTGAATGAAGGCTGATTCGGCATCGTTCCTCGGGTGTTTTAGAGAAAAAAACGGCATGCTGCCATAGTTCGTCTTCGCTGACTCCCCTTGTACCCTGCAAGGCTTTAAAAATTTTACGAGCCGATTGTTGAATGTCGCTCTGCATTAAATAAATCCTAAGTAAAGCAATGTATGAAGGCGAGAATTTCTTTTTGGAAAGGAGTCAGGAGTGAGTGACGCTAACACTGGCGGTCTTTGGGATGAGACTACTGGGCCGCCCTTACAGGGCTTGCGAAACCATTTAATCCACTCGTACCCAGGGCGAATGCCCTGGGCTGGTGTTGGGTTGCCCCCTGAAAAGCGGTGTCGTGCCATTGCATTCCAAATGTGCCCCGCATCTTCCGGCCTGCTTTCACTCGCCTTGTTTATAAGTATGATATACTAGCCGGGTGAGCGAAGCTTCGAAATCCACCAGGACAGAACGCCCCGATCTGGGCCCCCAGGTGAGGCAATTGCCGCACAAGCCCGGCGTGTATCTGTTCCGCGACCGGCTGAACCGCGTAATCTACGTCGGCAAGGCACGGGATCTGCACAAGCGCGTATCCCAATATTTTCATCCCTCGCGCCGGATGTCGGCCGACCTGAAAACCCGCGCCCTGCTTGAAAGCATCTGGAACCTGGAAACCCATGTGGTCAAATCGGAACCGGAATCGATCCTGCTGGAGGGGCAGTTGATCAAGGAATACCGGCCCCGCTACAACATCAGCTTCCGAGACGACAAGCGCTTTTTGCTTGTTAAAGTCAATCTGAACGACCCGTTTCCACGCTTCCATCTGACACGGATCAAGAAGGACGACGGGGCTCGTTACTTCGGGCCGTTTGCGCATTCGGGCGCGTTGCGCAGCACCTTGAACCTGATGAAACGCAAATTTCATCTGAGGTCCTGCCACCCGGTCATCCCGGACGAAGGCGACTACAGGCATTGCCTGGACCATATTATTAAAAATTGTTCCGCCCCCTGTGTGAACAAGATCACCCGGGCGGGCTATCTGGCGCAGGTCAGACAGGCCTGTGAATTTCTCGAAGGCCAATCGGCGGAGATGCTGAAGGCGGTCGAGGATGAAATGAAGCGCGCGGCAACGGCATTGAATTTTGAGAAGGCCGCTTCTTTGCGCAACATGCTGGACGACATCAAGCTCACAACCAAACCTCAGCGCAAATTTGTACGCGAACTGCCCACAACCGTCCTGCCCGTGAAGGACATGGAAGCCTTGCGCGATGCGTTGCAATTGCCCGCCGTCCCGGCGGTGATCGAGTGCTTTGACATTTCCAACATATCGGTCACCCACAAGGTTGCGTCGATGGTTTGCTTTCGCAACGGCCATCCGGACCGCGACCATTACCGCCGCTACCGGATCAAGTCGGTGGAGGGCCAGGACGATTTTGCCAGCATGGCGGAGGTGGTTGGGCGCCGCTACACCCGGGTCTTGCGCGAGGAAGGTAAAATGCCGGACTTGATCGTGGTGGATGGAGGAAAGGGGCAGTTGGGGGCCGCGTTGAAAGAGTTGCAGAGGCTCGGACAATACAGCCAGCCGATCATCGGCCTGGCAAAGCAGAATGAGGAAGTTTTCCGGCCCATGAGCCCCTATCCGCTTGTCATGCCGCCGGAATCGGGGGCGTTACGACTGTTGCAGCGCATCCGCGATGAAGCGCATCGCGTGGCCAACGGTTATCATCAGCTTTTGATGAAAAAGCGGGTGGGCGAAAGCATCCTGGATGATTGTCCCGGCATGAGCCAGCGCAAGAAACTCGCGTTGCTGCGGCATTTCGGGTCGATTGATAAAATCCGCAAATTATCGCTGAAAGAACTACAAGAGGTTGAAGGCATCGGGCCAAAATTGGCGGGAAGCCTTGTGGATTTCTTGAGCCGGATCAAACACGATTTACCCCGGGAGACCGTGGTTCCGGGAAGTGTGGACTATGTGTTGAAGCGAAGCGGGGCCTGAGCATGATAAATGTGGTCCATTGTCACATTGCGGAACTTAAAGTTTTGCATTATAAGAAGAGGTATGAAAGGCATGTGCCGCCAGGCGCCTTCACTCGAAGCCGTCCGTACTGCTGTAAAATCGGCATGCAAAGGACGTCCGATACGTCGTGTCGAAATTTTTGGTTCTGTGGCACGAGGAGAAGGCCATGCTTGCAGTGATGTTGATTTACTCGTGGATTTTTTGCCGGAAGCGAAGGTTGGACTTTTTGAAATGGGCGCGTTGAAGGAGGATCTCGAGGAAATGCTCGGTTGTGCCGTCGATCTTGTCAGCCGGCGCGCCATCGAGAAAAGCGCCAATCCCTATCGCCAAAGGGCAATTCTCGCCGCACCGGTTACGATCTATGCCCGATGAGAAGCAAAACGGGCTATTAAAGGACATTTTTGATTCCGCGAGAGCTATCCGGCAATATCTCACAGGTGTAACCTGGGATGACTTTTTTAAAAATCCGGAAAAACAAGACGCAATATTGCGTCGGTTTGAAATTATCGGCGAAGCTGCAGGCCGCCTGGCACCTGAAACTCAGACGGCTTTCCCACAACTGCCATTCCGCAGCATGAAAGGAATGCGCAACATCATTGCTCATGATTATGGCGAGGTTGATTTGGACCAGGTGTGGAAAACGGCAACACGTGATCTTGACGGATTGATTGATACGCTGGAAAAGCATTTTGCCGCTTTACAATGAGTTTCTGGCCGCGCCACGCTGGCGCACAAGACGATCCTGGAAGAGGGGGCGATGGGGAAAAGCGTATTTATCCGCAGACAGACGCAGATTTGCATAGATGGAGAGATGACCTTGTGTCATCTCATATCAAATAATTGAGTTCTTGCGCAAAGCATCCCAAGAGGAATTCGTCTAGCGACTGCCGGACGTGAAAACACTATTGTTTCAGTTCAAAGCTGGAAGTTTGCGCGGAACAACTTTCAGCCCCGCCTGCGCGGCAACTTTCCGTTGCCGTTCATCGAAGGAAACAAATTCTTTGCATCCGATCTCGCATGCCGTGGCCACATGCAGGATGTCCGCCGACCGGGCAAGGGTGCGGGCCGTATTTTTGGCCGAAAGCCCTTCCGCCCGATGAAAGACCGAAGCCAGATCGTAGTTGGGTTTCGACAGGATGCCACCAGTCAGATCCGCGTGAAGCAATCCCAATGCCCCCCGCAATTCCGATTCTGTGATGTCCCTGCGTCCGTGTTTCAGCCGGAGAGCATTGCGAATCTCCAACTCCAAAAGATGGGGGAAAGGTATGGGCGGAGCCGTTGCCTGGATGAGCGCCACCGCTTCCGTGCTGGCGGTTTCGCGGATATACACTTTCAACAAAACCGAGGTGTCGAAATAAGCGTTCAAACGTTTAGTAGTCGCCTCTCATGTAGTCCACAATTTCACGCGTCGAGGCACCCTTTACCGGGCCGCGCGGAAACACTTTTGCGAGCCGGCCTTCAAAGTCGGGCCAGTCGATCTTCGCCTTTTTCTTGCGGGCGGGGGAAAGCGTGGCAAAAAAGCGTCCGCGCTTTTTGATTTCAACGGGCTCGCCTTCTTCAATCCATCGCGAGACTGCTGCGAAATTGTTCCTCAAATCCGCAACCGAGGCTGTCTTCATGATAGATAATCTATCATGGGACAGCATAACGGGCAAGCCTCGGTTTTTTACCCACGTCCATCCGTTTAAATCCGTGAGATCCGTGGTAAAAATAGTTTTTCTCCGCGTCCTTGATTTTTTTTAAAACCTGTCTTTACTCACGCAACGGGAAAAGGTAGATGATCCCTCCTTCAATTTTAAATTCCAACCCTGGAGAAAAAATGAGTGCTAAAATATCGAATCAAGTGGGTGTTGTTGGCGTTGGCCGGATGGGCGCCAATATGGCGCGGCGCCTGGCCGAAAAAGGATTCCAGATAGCGGCGGTCTATGATGTGCGCCGTGAAGCCGCCGTTGAACTGGCAAAGGAACTCAAATGCCACGCGGCTGAAAAACTGGCCGAGGTCACGGCGGAAGCCGGGTTCATCCTCACCGTTGTTTCCGACGACAAGGCGATGCGGAGCATTTTTACGGATCCGGGAGACAACCTGCTCAGCGGCGCCGAAGGACGCACCTTCATCAATTTCGCCACGGTTTCCCCGCAGGTGCATCTCGATGTGGAAAAAGCAGCCCAGAGTGCGGGCGCGGCGGCAATCGAAGCCTGCATGGCCTCAAGCATCACGCAGGCCCGGCAGGGGACCCTATATCTGATCCTCGCAGGCGATTCCGCCGTGGTCAAGAAGGCGACTCCGATGTTGGAAGCTCTCAGCATCGCGCGCCGCTACGTGGGTGAAACGGGCCGGGCGGCCCAGGTGAAAGCATTGGTCAACATGGTGATGAACATCAACACCGCGGGACTGGCCGAAGGGCTTGCCGTGGGCGACGCGCTGGGCCTCGATTTGAATATCCTGCGCGAGATTTTTTCCCAGACCGGCGCCAACTCCCGCGTATTGGAGACCGATGGCGGCGACATGCAAAACCGCGAACACGACTGCTACTTTTCCGCAGCCCATGCGGCAAAGGATTCAGGCATTGCCGTCTCGCTGGCCAAGGAGGCCGGGATCAAGGTCCCGCTGGGCGAAGCCACATTGGGCCAGTATCGCTTGATGATCGAGAAAGGCCTGGGCGAACTCGACAAATCGGGCGTCGCCGAGTTGACCTTCAAGGGGCGCGGCAAGAAATAGCCGCGTCTTTTATTTCCGCCATTTGGCCAGATTCGACTTCCAGATTTCCTCCGTTTTGGCGCGGAGGAAAATGGCGTCCTTCCAGACATCGGGGAAACATCTCAAACCATAGCCGCCTCTGATCGGGCCAAACTCGGGGCAGACGTAGATGACTTCGCCGCCCTTTGCTCCCGCCAACCAGCAGGCGATAAGGTCGTTGACGAACTCGAGGTAGGGTTTGATTTCGGGTGACTCGTTTCCTTTGCCGTCCGTGGCCGGGACCTGGCAGTGGTGGCCATTGAAGGGCCTGAAATGGAATTGCCGCGCAAGCCGAACCAAATCCGGCTTGACCAGAAGCCGCCCGGCATAGGGCGGGTTCAGATGCTTCACGACCGAGATGTGCGAAAAATCCCAGGAGAAGCGGATTTTTTTGCCCGTGGCTTTTTTATAGAGCGCGGCGATCTCATAAACTTTTTCGGGTGTTTCCGTGCAGGTGTCCCGGTGGACTTCGAGATCGGCCTGCAACCCCATTTTTTCCGCAAGCTCGGCCATCTTGACCCAGACGGCGGCGGCTTCCTTCGGCGGCGTGTCGTGGTCGCAGAGTTGCACGTTGATGCGGGCGGGGTTCACGGCCTTGGCTGCTTCGAGTCTCTCGCGGTAGCTCTTTTTGTTGCCGTCGATGTAGCAGACGTAATCCATGTCGTATTTTTGGCAGAGCGAAACCACTTCGGGCATGGGTCCGCCGCCCATGGCGTCGAAGCCGGCCTCCCTGGCCTGCTTGAATTTTTCTTCGAGGGACCACTCATTGGCCTTGGAGGGTTGTTCGGTCAAAGTCCAAAGTCCGGCAAATTGCTTGAGAATGGGGGTTTTCATGGGATGGCAAAATTGAAGCGTGCGGGCTGGAAAAGCCAGCCCATTTTACGGGGACTCAAATCACACAAAGAGGCAGCCTGTTAACCACCAAAGACACGAAAATCACGAACGGAAAACGGGGATTTAAACGTTCCTCGCGATCTTTCTGTAAAATGGTTTCCTGCTGTCTTCGTGGTTAAAAATGTGCCTGGCCTTACTATTTTCCAGCCGACGGAGGCGTAACGATTTTCTTTTTCCACATGCTCCGGAAAAGCTTGCCGCTGCTGAATTGGTCCCAGCCCCACTTGAGCCAGCGCAGGAGCGAGGAGGCGAGCCAGAGCGCCCAGACCAGCATGAGGAAGCGATACCACCAGATGGAAACGGAGAGGCAGCCGGGTTGCGGCAACGCGCCCTCGACCCGGGCCTTATACCATTGGAGCAGGGTGCGGGACGACCCATTGCCCTGGATGAACATTTCCGGATCGCCCAGCAATCCTGCTGAGACGACGCTGACAAACACGCCGAGCGCGCCTGCCGTCAGAAGCAGCAATACGATTTGCAGGATGTTATAGACCCAGGCGGGCAGTTTCTGGAAGGATTCGCGCCCGCGCCACACAAGGAAGAAGAACCAACTGATGACCGCAAGCGAGGCGAAGAGGTTCACCTGGGTGAGCCCGAGCGCCAGCAGCATCCATTCCAGGGGCCGGAGCGGGGACAAGGTCAGGCGGCCCAGCACCCAGGCCGCAAGCAGCGAGCAGGCGAGAATGCCCCAGAACCGCACGGCCGGTCCGCTCTGGGGGCCGTTTGCCCAGAGTACCCATCGATTTTCCGGCACGTGCAGCGCGGTCGTGATGTTGGAGCTTTCAACCGGCAACACAATGGAATCCGCTGCCGCATGCAGGTTTAGCGCCGTGTTGGTTTTCCATTGCACCAAAATCGTCTGGGCTCCGGGCCGGAGCGGGATGATGAGTTTGCCGCCGTCTTTGCGAACTGGAATGGACATGTTGTTATGTGTCAGGGCCGTGATGTCCGCGTCCTGAGGAAGACCGATTGCAAAGTCTTCGCCCAGGCTGCTCTCGAGATTGAGATTCAGCGTGGAACTGCGCTGCCGGTCGCCGAGCGCTATGTCATGCTGGACCTTGTGAATGGTGATGGTCGCGCCCTTGACGGCCTCCGGGCGGTTGATGGCAAGTTCGACATGTTCGCCCGGCCAGGGATGCCAGACGGGGACCAGATCGGCGCTGTTCGCCTGGAAAACGGGAGCAAGCCCGGAAAGGGTGACATTCCAAACAGGCGACGCCACGAGGAACCAGTGCTCGACCCAGGCATCGTCGGCCTTGGTGGCAAGGTTGAGGTGGTTGGTCACGGGCAGCTCACTCTCCCAGCCAAAGTACCCTTCATGCGCGCCGAGGCGCACCTCGATGAAGCCGTTTTTGACTATCATATTTGAAGAGATCACTTTTTCGCCGGGCAACAGTGGCACCAGAAGCGAGACAGCCTTGCCTTCGGGAGAGAGGCGGTTGACAGTGTTGTGAACCTGCCAGACCAGGCCGAGTTCGAGATGGCGTTCGAGCGCGGCAATCGTGTGGTAGTCCTGATGATCGTAACCGGCTTCGCCCGTGGTGGATTTTTGTTTCATGGCGAAGAACACCTGCTGTTCGGGGATGCCGTCGGGCCGCACACCGGTGTAAGTCCAGCCGGGGGCGTCGATGCTGACGCGCCGCGGCTTGAGCTGGAAAGTCCATTCCCACTCGGTGGCGTCGGCGAGCATTCCCTCCGCATGCACATGATGCACACCGGCGGGGAGGACCGCCCAGAGATAGCCGTCGTCCCGGCGCAGAACGGCTTCCGTCCTGCCATCGATGAGAACGCTGACCGGCGACCACGCGGGCAGGCGCCCGGGCAGGGGCACGGCAACACGGATGGCTGTGTGGATTTCGGTGTCCATGGTGATTTTACGATCTCGCAGTGAGATGGAAACCAACGGGATATCAGCAGCGTTCGGATAGGCATCGGGCGCTTCCATGAGGCGGTCGCGTAGAACGTGAAGCATGTCCCTGTCGGGCAACTGCGCCTGCGCGGACGTTAGGCTTCCAAAACCGATGCCGAAGAGCGCCAGGGCAAATACGGCGGCGCCGGGAATGCGGAAGAAGGGGAGTCGCAAGCGGCGCGCATCCAGCAGTACAGCCGCCAGAGCCAGTAAAAGCGCGAGGCGCAGAACGGTAAGCAAGCGTTGTAAAGGCAGGGAAATCAGAATGGGATAGACATGTTGCGTGGCGGATACCGGGCCGCTCCAGCCGAACTGGACGGCGTTCCATCTCCACTCGGGAATGCCCGGGCCGGTCTGGATCCGCGCCTTGGCATCGTACATCATGTTGCTGTTTTGGACGGCCTGCTGTAGAGCGCCATCTTTTCTGACTCCTTGCGACGTTACGCCGAATGATCTCCTTTTTGAAACTTCACTCTTCAATTCATCCTGGGCTTGAGTTGGTTCCGATACTGATGCTGGAGCAGCAACCGGTGCGCTTGGCGCATTACCATCTGTAAGCGTGGCATCATCTTGTCCAAGCATGGCATCTACACGAAATCCCTCGCCCCCACCTGCATTTTCCAACTGTGGATAAATGGCTTGCTGGACTTGGACGGCTACGAAGGGAACCAGCAGGCAAACGAGAGCCGCAACGGCGATGTATTTCCATGCCACGACGCAACGCCGGCCCCAGCCGGGCGGTACGACGCGGAGCAGCGCAATAGGTATGAGCAGAACCAGCCAGGCATAACGCGGGGCATCGGGTTCGTGATACGCCAGGGCAAAGGCGAAGAAAGCCAGCAAGCCCGCGGCGATTCCCCACAAGCGATAGACAGCCAGTGAAAAGATGAGCAGTAAAAAAAGATCCAGCAGCGACCACGCGGTCAGCCAGTCGCCGCGCACCCAATCCGCGCCAAACAGCGCGAACAAGCGCCAGCCGGGAGGCAGGTTAAGAGTGGCACTGAGAGAGTCCGCATCCGAACGCCAGCCGGTGGCGGAAAGACCCTTCACGCGATCCATGCGGCCGGTGGCTTCCAGGTTGAGGTTGCGTGTGCGGATTTCGATGCCAGGCGCACCGTTCTGCGGGTTGCGGGTGATGAGCTGGCCTTCGCCGTTGCTGCGCACAGAGCCGAGGTCCTGATTTTCAGCGGCGTCGAGCCGCCAGATTTGCTGCATGTTGCCGGTGATGCGGTCGCGGAAAATGAGGCCGCGCCCGTTTTCGTCGAGCCAGAGTTCGCGGGCGATGCGGAGGCCTTCGGGCTTTTGCAGGCCCATGCCGCGCATGCGTTCTTCCAGTTGGAAGGAGGAGTTGGTTTCCCAGCGATAGACCGGAAACGAACGCCACTGGTCGGGGAACGTGGTTTGTGAAACATCAATCGACGGCACGCCTTTGACTTCGACCATGCGGAAATCAGGCTGGGCGCGGAAGGCCACGAGTTCCTCGGCAACCGCGGGCGCCGCGCCCGGGGCATAACGGAATTCGGCAGGGTGAGTCAGGCGGAAGGCATGGGCGCGCACGATCCATTTTCCGGCGCGCACCTGGACTTTCATGCGGCCCTGTTCGTCCACTGCGACGGGAATGAGGCTATCGACCTTGGCGAGTTGCCATCCTTCGGGCAGGATGGAGCCGAGAGCCTCTTCACGGCTTTTGCCAGAGACACTTAATTCGACTTCGGTGCGCAGCCACATGGGAATGCCATCTTCGATCACGCGATAAACCTTCACGGCGAGGAAATCCTTGTCCGCCGTTTCTGTGCGGGCGCGCTTCAGCCAAAGAAATCCTTCGGCATCCCACGCGGGGGCATCCACGCGCCTGCCTTCGAGGGTCAGCGCCAGAATGCCGATCTCGCGGGGCAGGGCGATCCGCTGGGGCATGTCGTCCCAGTGATAAGCGCCTGTTAAATGATAGCTTCCGGCCGACAGGCGGACGGAAGGGTTGCCGTTGTGTTCCAGGACGGGAATGGGCGCGCCATTGGATTGCACTTCGAACGGCCAGACCTCGCGGCTGCCCGGCAGGGTGACCCAGGTTTCATTGAAGACGGTCAGATTGACATCGAAATGGCCGGCTGTGCGGTCCACCTCCAGCGACATGCGGGAAGGCCAAAAACTCAGGCGTTTGCTTGCATTCTGGTAAGGCGTGGGGGAGTCGCGGTCTTTGTCGTCCCAAGTGGCCCAGTCCTGCCAGGTTTTGAGGGGGTCGGGGATTTGTTTGCCGGGTTCCGCCGCCCGGGCGATTCCGGCGGGTGCGAGCGCGAGTACCGACAGCGCGACGAACAACAGTATTTGAATGGTGAGCGGCGTGGATTTTTTCATGATGGTTCCCAAGATAAACAATCCGTTGGATGGTTTTGTTAGAAGAGAGTGAGGAAAGTGTAAAAAAATTGTGACGGAAAGAAAGAACCATTTTAGCGGCAGATATTCACTTATTGAGAGCCTGTCGCATGGATTGCCGTGCCGTATGGCGGGACGCCCAAATATCCGTTGGGTTTTCAACCGGTATTAAACATGTGGACGGGGTGAGATTCGAACTCACGGAACCTTGCGGTTCAACGGTTTTCAAGACCGTCGCATTAAACCACTCTGCCACCCGTCCCTTAGATCAAAGGAAGGTAATAACATAGGAGCTCAGGGTCTGAACGGCAAGCGCGCAAAACCTGGCGTCTTGCGTTAAATTCAGTTTTCCATCCGTGCTAAAATCAGCACATTTCAATTATAGATTGTTTCGGGCGGCAATTTGGCGGCCCACTTGAGGTAACGCTGGAAACTTTCATCCGCCTGCACTGCTTCGATTGAATCCAGTTGTCGCGCCAACTCGCGGTCCTTGTGAAGCCGGTGCAGTTGGGTGTGGCATTGCAGGCAGACCGCCACCTCTTCAAATTTCTTTTCCCATTTCATTTTCCGGCGCAGCGACTCGTTCATGTCATGCACGACCGGGCGGGAACAAAAAATGCAGCAATCCGGCGGGGAGTTCAGACGCCGTTCCTCTTCCTCAACCTCCTGCAGGCGCCGCAGCTCCCGTTCTTCCCTCAGTTTATGTTTGCTCTTGGACATGTTAATAATGGATCGCTCCAGACCCGCGGACTTCTTCCTTGTCTTCCATATGCGCGTATCCGTGAAATCTGCGGTAAATGGTTGGGCTTTTATTCCTGTTTGAGTAAAACCGACCGCGCGGCTCTTCCGAATGCGATCCCAAATGCGATGCCAAAAACCGAGCCGACGAGAATATCCGTGGGATAATGGCGGCCCAGCTCCATCCGCGCCCACCCGACACCGCCCGCGTAAAACAGGCAGGGTATGCCGACTGGCGGCAACGTTACAGCCAGTGCCGTTGCCGTGCCGAAGGAAGTGGCGGCATGGCCGGAGGGAAAGCTGCGGTACTTGTTGTAATTCCAGCGCGGACCGTACATGCCATCCGCGGTTTCGGCCGACGGGCGCGGGCGGCCCACCGCAAAACTCACAAGATTGGCGCCAATTCCGGCAAAACTGGCCGCGAGAATGCAAGCGATGGCGGCGCGGCGCCAGTTTGATTTTTTTAAAATTAAACCCAGACCGAGGATGATGAGTCCGAACGGGACCGTCCAGGTCAGGTAATCCCCCCAATAACTGAGTTTTCGCGCCATCTGGGTCCAGTATTCCTGATGGGTTTGCAGTTGTTGAAGCCAGGCTGCGTCATGATGCCAGGTTTTTCGGGCTATTAAAACCAGCAGGCAAAGAACCACCAGGCACCATTTGCGCCAGCGCGCCACATTTCCAAGCCCCTGGCGGAGAATATCCCAGACGTCGGCGCCCGTTTCTTGCAGCCAAGGCGGTAATTTGCTCATGGCTGAAGCTACCACGGATAAACGTGGATGGACAACATTTGAACCACGGATGACACGGATTTATACGGATAAAAGACCAGAAACTTGAAACTGAAAATCCGCCACAGGACGGATTCGCCGGGTGCGAACTTGGAATCTAAAATTTGGTTAATACCGTCTTCTTAGCGGCTTGGCGTCCTTTGCGCGAGACATTGTCATCCCACCCAGGCGCGCGCGTTGCGGAAGAGGCGCAGCCAGGGGCTGTCTTCACCCCAGGCATCCGGGTGCCAACTCATTTGCAACGTCCGGAAAACACGCTCGGGATGCGGCATCAAAACCGTGAAACGCCCGTCCGCGGTGGTGACGGAGGCCAGACCCTGCGGGGAGCCGTTCGGGTTGAACGGATAGATTTCCGTGGCCTTGCCATACGAATCAATAAACCGCATGGCTGCTTTTACCTTGGCGATATCGCCTTGTTGTGAGAAGTCGGCATAGCCTTCGCCATGCGCCACGGCAATCGGCGCGCGGGTACCCGCCATGCCCTTGAAAAAGAGCGAGGGTGATTCCGCCACCTCGACGAACGACAGCCGGGCTTCGAATTTTTCCGATTTGTTGCGCGTAAACTTGGGCCAGGCTTCCGCCCCGGGAATCATCGATGCCAGGCTGCTCATCATCTGGCAGCCGTTGCAGACGCCAAGGGCAAACACATCCGCCCGATGGAAGAATGCCGAAAACATTTCTGACAACTCCGGATGGAACAAAATGGTCTTGGCCCAGCCTTCGCCGGCCCCGAGCACGTCGCCATAGGAAAAGCCGCCGCAAGCCACAAAGCCCTTGAAGTCGGCAAGCGATGCGCGACCGGCTATCAAATCGCTCATGTGCACATCGTGCGCCTCAAACCCGGCCTTGTCGAAGGCGTAAGCCATTTCGAGGTGTGAATTGACGCCCTGTTCGCGGAGAATGGCCACCTTGGGTCGTGCGCCTGCCGCGATGTACGGCGCGCTGATGTCCTCCGCGGGATCAAACGACAGATGCGGACACATGCCTGGATCGGCGGCATCGAGCAGGCTGTTGTATTCGGAATCCGCACAGACGGGATTGTCGCGCAATCTGGAGATGCGCCAGGAAACCTCCGACCAACTGCGCTGCAATTCGACGCGCGTCGCAGCGTAGAGTTTTGCTCCCGCATAATAAAGCTCCACAGCATCGGATTTGTTCAGGGTCCCAATTTCATGGCTGCAATCCGCCAGGCCATGTTTTACCAGAACTTGCTCCACGTTTGCGCGGTCCGATTCCCGGATTTGAATGACGGCGCCCAATTCCTCGGAAAACAAACCCGGCAGGATTTGAGCCGGAGCGGAGCCGACCGCGATTTTATCCAGGCTCAGTGAAACTCCCACATGCCCGGCAAACGACATTTCGCAGACCGTGGCAAAAAGGCCGCCGTCGGAGCGGTCGTGATAGGCCAGGATCTTGTTTTCCGTATTGAGCTTTTGGATCGCGTCGAAAAATTGTTTCAGGTCCGTTGCATTATCGGCATCTGGAGTTTCATTGCCGATCTGTTGCGTGACCTGCGCAAGAATGCTCGCCCCAAGGCGATTTTTGCCACGGCCCAGATCGATGAGGATCAGTAGCGTTCCGTTCTCAACCCGAAGTTGTGGAGTGAGATGGCGGCGCACGTCCTTTACCGGAGCAAAGGCTGAAACGATCAAGGAAACCGGAGCTGTCACTTCCTTCGCCTGTTTGCCATCGTTCCATTGCGTGCGCATGGAAAGCGAGTCCTTGCCGACCGGAATTGAAATCCCGAGCGCCGGACAAAATTCCATTCCCACCGTTTTCACGGTGTCGAACAGTTTTGCGTCCTCGCCCGGCGTGCCGCAGGCCGCCATCCAGTTGGCAGACAATTTTATTTTATCCAATGATTCGATGGGCGCTGAAGCAATGTTGGTGAGGGCTTCGCCGATGGCCATGCGCGCGGACGCTGGGGCATTGATGACAGCCAGGGGCGTGCGCTCGGAGATGGTCATGGCCTCGCCTCGCCAGCCCTTGTAACTCATCGCGGCAATCGCGCAGTCCGCCACCGGCGTCTGCCAGGGACCGACCATGGGGTCGCGCACCGACAAGCCGCCGACGGTCCGGTCGCCGATGGTAATCAAAAATGATTTGCTGCCCACGGTCGGGTGCCGCAATACAGCGGCGGCGACTTTCTCCAGTTCCAGCCCGTCAAGGTTTATGGGTGGAAATTTTTCCGCAATATGCGTGGCGTTGCGCTGCATGCGCGGGGGTTTGCCCAACAAAACTTCCATCGGCATATCGACCGGATGCGGCGCGGGCGGGCCGGCATCTTCCAGCAACTGCAGTTGCAGTTTCTTTGTGGCAGTACCCACAACCGACATGGGGCAACGCTCCCGTTCGCAGATGCGTTGAAAAAGTTCCAGGCTTTCCGGGGGAATGGCCAGGACATAACGCTCCTGAGCCTCGTTGCTCCAGATTTCCTTCGGGCTCAGACCGCTTTCTTCCAGGGGAACCTTGCGCAGATGGAAACAGGCACCACGGTTGGCTCCATGGACTAGTTCTGGAAATGCATTCGATAATCCGCCGGCGCCGACATCGTGAATGCTCAGGATTGGATTTTTTTCGTTCAAGGTCCAGCAGGCATTGATGACTTCCTGCGCGCGCCGCTGGATTTCGGGGTTGCCACGCTGCACAGAATCAAAATCGAGCTCGGCGGTGTTCGAGCCGGAGGTCATGGAACTTGCCGCGCCGCCGCCCATGCCGATTCGCATGCCCGGCCCGCCTATCTGGATTAGCAGTGTGCCTTCCGGCAGGTCCTCAGATTTAAACGTGTTCAGGTCGGTAATGTTCCCGATTCCGCCCGCGATCATGATGGGCTTGTGGTATCCAAACACTCTTCCCGCCACGTTTTGTTCGTACACGCGGAAGTAACCGCCCAGCACTGGGCGCCCGAATTCGTTGTTGAAAGCCGCGCCACCGAGGGGGCCGTCGATCATGATTTGCAGCGGTGTGGAAATGCGGTCCGGCTGGCCGTAGCGCCCAGTTTTTTTCTGGGCGTGGGGCTTGGTTGTATCAGCGGCATTTTCCCAAGACTCGACAGCGTTCGGCAGATATAAGTTTGAAACGGTAAAGCCTGTCAGCCCGACCTTGGGTTTGGCGCCGCGCCCCGTCGCTCCCTCGTCACGGATCTCGCCGCCCGCGCCGGTGGAAGCCCCGGGAAACGGGGAAATGGCCGTCGGGTGGTTGTGTGTTTCCACCTTCATGAGTGTGTGCATGAGGCGTTCCCCGCGTTCATACTTATGCGTGGCGCTATCCGGATGCCAGGTATCCACAAGCGCGCCTTCCATCACGGAAGCGTTGTCGGAGTAGGCGGACACTGTGCCCGCAGGGTTCAGCTTGTGCGTGTTTTTGATCATCTGGAACAGGGAGAGATCCTGCGCCTGGCCGTCGATGGTCCATTGGGCGTTGAAGATTTTATGGCGGCAATGCTCGCTGTTGGCCTGCGCGAACATCATCAGCTCAACGTCCGTGGGATTGCGTTTCAGCGACGTGAAAGCCTGCACCAGATAATCGATTTCATCCTCCGCGAGCGCCAGCCCGAGCGTACGGTTGGCTTCGACCAATGCGGAATGGCCGGCGCCCAGTACATCGACAGTCTGCAGTGGCTTGGCGGGCAGTTCGTCAAAAAGATGCCGCGCGTCGTCACGCGAAGCTGCAACCGATTCGGTCATGCGGTCATGCAGAATAGCCGCAAGTTCTTGCCGCGTTTGCGGGTCCAACGTTTTTTTGTTGGAGATGGTATAGGCAATTCCGCGCTCGATGCGGCGCACGGTGCCGAGGCCGCAGTTATGGGCGATATCGGTGGCTTTGCTGGCCCAGGGGGAAATGGTTCCGAAACGCGGAATGACCAGGAACAACTCGCCGTCGGGTGCTTTGTCCGCGGGTTCGCCGTAGGCAAGCAGGGCCGTGATTTGTTTTGTTTCGACCGGGTTGAGCGGAGCTGTGCTTGCGACGAAATGTACATATTGGGCATGCAGATCCAGGACATCCGCATGGACCTTGCGCAGGGCCGCCAAAAGCCGTTGCTTGCGGAAGTCGGACAGGGCGCAAGCGCCGGGGAAACAGACAATTGGGCTCATCATGAAGAATGACCATTAAGCTGGAAGAATGCCACGAAGTCAATTCAGCGGGTGGAAGGATAGTGTCCTAATTTGAGAATCTGGTGGTGGCCTGACCCCCGATTTGGGACAGATCAAAAATATAGTTTGATCCCTTGGTTGATGTTGTTGTTCATGCTGTCAGACGCAGCGGAGGGCGTAGCCCGAAGCGGAGTCTGACAGCGGGCCGCATACTCCTGC